>DASWUV010000248.1:0-10289 GCA_036401495.1 Pseudonocardia sp.
GGACACTAGCCCTGAGCGCTTGGAGGGCCCGCCATCGGAGCGGCGCGTAGGGATGTTGGAAACGCTGCATGCAGGGCCAAAGTGGTGTCGCGGTGAGGATGCGGCGGATGGTGCAGGCGCCGAGGTGTCAGACGAGCGCGAGCCGGTCCACCAGCAGCTCCACCCTCGGCTCGGCGTCCTCTGGCAGCAGCCGCCCCGCCCGGGTCAGGGTGGCTAGTCCGTGCAGGGACGCCCAGAACACCTCGGTGAACAGCCCTGGGTGGACGCCGTCCCCGGCGACCTCGGCCAGGCTCTCCAACAGGGCGGCGAAGGCGTCCTTCAGCGGCTCGGGGGTGTCCTCGTTCGCGAAGGCCAGGCCGCTGTCGAGTTGGAACATGGCGTCGTAGACCATCGGGTTGCGCTCGGCGAAGTCGAGGTAGGCGCGGGCGAGGGCGGTGACACGGGCGCGCGGGCCGTCCGCGGCTGAGACCGCGACCCGCAGCGCCGCGGCCATCGCGGCGGCACCTTCGAGGGCGACGGCGGCGATGATCTCGCGCTTGCCGCGGAAATGGCTGTACAGGACGGGCTGGCTGTATTCGATGCGCTCGGCGAGCCTGCGGGTGGTGACCGCGTCCCAGCCGTGCTGCTCGGCGAGTTCGCGGGCCGTCGCCACGATGAGGCGCTCGCGGTCCGCCCGTTCGCGTTCCTTGCGGTCCTGTACCGACATGAAGCGATCCTAGCACTGCTAGACAATCGATCGACAGCAGTAGTAGCGTTGACCTGTCAGCGAGCAACGCTAGATTCTAGGAGTGTCATCATGCTCGACGTGCTCGAAGTCGTCACCACCGTGGTCGTCGGTGTGATGGTGGGGGTGGAGTTCTCGGTCGCTTTCGTCATGAACCCGATCTTCGATGCTCTCCCGGAGGACAGCGGCCAACTCGGCCACGCCCACGGGGGCCGGATGCTCGGCGCCGTGATGCCGCCCTGGTACATCGGCTCGCTCGTCCTCGTCGGCATCTGGGCTGTCGCCGGATGGCACGACCAGGGCACCGGCCTCGTCGTCATCGCAGGCGCGCTGCTGATCTTGAGCGTGATCATGTCGATCCTGCTGCTCGTTCCGATCAACAACCGGAACAAGACATGGACCCCTGACAACCGGCCCGCCGACTGGAAGCAGCAGATGAACCGCTGGAACCGCTTCCACTACGTCCGCGTCGCCATCATCATCGCTGCCTTCGCCCTGCTGGTCGCCGCCCTCGCCTGAGCCCACGGGCTCACCGGCAGACCAGGCGTCACACGGCTCACCGAGCTCACCAAGACTCTCACGGAGAAGAACGATGTCGCTGAAGAAGATCAACACCGTCCTGACCGCCGCCGTCATTCTCTTCATCCTCTGGTTCGGGTCGAAGTACATCCTGAGCCCGGAGACGGCGGCGCCGGGCTTCGGTCTGCCGAGCTGGCCTGACGGCGACGGGGGCGGCTTCCTGATCATCAAGGGCGACCGCGACGTCGTATTGGCCCTGGTCCTGGGCATCCTGCTGGTGACGGGCCACCGCAGGGCACTGGGCTGGGTGCTGCTGGTGGAGGCTCTCGCCGCCTACGGCGACATGACCACAGTGCTGGCCCATCACGGCTCGGTGGCCACCGCGCTCGGCGTCCACGGCCTGACCGCGACGCTGATGGTGGTCAACGGCCTGCTGATGATGCGCGAGACCCGCAAGGTGGCGGCCGCTCCGGCGACGCCCGCCCCGCAGCGCGCCTGATCCCGAGCTCCAGCTCTCCACCGGCATCGTCATCCATCCCCGGGGCCTTTCGCGCTCGCGTTCGCTTGGTCGTGATCGCAAATCGTGAAGGCCTCGGGACCTACCTCAGCTCACCTGCGCAGCCTGGGCGTGTCGGCACCCAAGTCCGCGTCCCAGGTTCAATGCGAAGAGCCGCCATACTGGACGGCGATGACCGACGACGCCCTGCTCGCCAGCCTCCTGTCTGCCGTCGCCGCGGCCCCCGACGACGTCCCGCTCCGGTTGCACGTAGCTGACCAGCTCGCCGCCAAGGGCCGGGTGGCCGAGGCGCTGCAACACGCGGGCCACGCGCTGTCCCGGGCACCCGGACATCCCGGGGCGGTCGCGCTCGTGCAGCGCCTGAGCGCTTCGCTGAGCGCGCCGCCCGCGTTCGACTGGGCGAGCGCCGAGGACCAGGTCGCCGACGTTGGGACGCCTGCACACGAGGCCGACCGCGCCCCATCGCCCGTCGTCGAGGACATCGAGCGCCCGACGCTGACGCTGGCCGACGTCGGTGGCATGGAGCACGTCAAGCAGCGCCTCGAGCTCGCCCTGCTCGGGCCGATGCGCAACCCGCAGCTCGCGCAGGCCTTCGGCAAGACGGTCGGCGGCGGCCTGCTGCTCTACGGGCCGCCCGGCTGTGGCAAGACGTTCATCGCCAGGGCGGTCGCTGGCGAGCTGGGCGCGGCGTTCGCCGAGGTCGGCATCGACGACGTCCTCGACATGTGGACCGGGCAGAGCGAGCGGAACCTCGCGCAGCTCTTCGCCGCCGCCCGCCGCAACGCCCCGTGCGTGCTGTTCCTCGACGAGGTCGACGCCTTGGGCCAGAAGCGCTCCCACCTGACGCACTCCAGCAGCATGCGCAACGTGGTGAACCAGCTTCTCGCGGAGATGGACACCGAACGCAGCGGCGTCTTCGTGCTCGGCGCCACGAACCACCCCTGGGACGTCGACCCCGCCCTGCGCCGTCCGGGCCGCTTCGACCGGATGTTGCTCGTGCTGCCGCCCGACCCGCCTGCGCGGTCGGCGATCCTGCGCCACCACCTGCGCGACCGGCCGGCTGGCGCGCTGGACGTCGAGCGGGTCGCGGCCCTTACCGAGCACTTCTCGGGCGCCGACCTCGCCCACGTCGTCACGACAGCGGCCGAGCGTGCGCTCGCCGAGTCGCTGCGTCTGGGCCGGCTCGTGCCGCTGACCACCACCGACCTCGAGCGGGCCGCGCGGGAGGTCCGCCCCAGCACCGGTCCCTGGTTCGGCACCGCCCGCAACGTGGTCACGTTCGGCAACACCGACGGCAGCTACGACGAGCTCGCGCACTACCTGCGCCGCCACCGGAACCTGTGACCGCCGACGTGCGTCGTCCCGCGCAGGCGGCGTGGTGACAGCGGCGCAGCAGGCCGAGCACCTGGCGGAGCTGGGACGGCTCGACGAGGCCGAGCGGCGCGCCCGCGCCGGGCTCGCCGACGACCCGCAGGACGCCGCCCTGCTCGCGGCGCTCGCCCACGTGCTGCTGCGCGCGCAGCGGCCCACCGAGGGCCTGGCCGCCGCCCAGGCCGCCGTGACCGCAGCGCCCGACGCCGAGCGTCCCCATCGCCTCGCGGGCCTGCTGCTCTCCCAGCTCGGCCGCCACGAGGAGGCCGTGCACGCGGTCTACCGGGCCGTCACGATCGCGCCGGACGAGCCCGCGGCCGCGCTCGCGTACGCGCTGGTCCTTCAGCGGTCGGGCAGGCTTGACGACGCGCAGCGGGTGGCGTGGAAGGCCGTCACGCTCGATCCGGAACGGGCGGTCGCGCACCTGCGGCTGGCCGACATCGCCTCCGAGCGCAGGGACCGCGATCTGGCCCGCCGCGCCTACACCGAGACGCTGCGCCTCGATCCGGCGAATGCGACCGCCCGTCACGACCTCGCGGTGCTCGACCTGCAGGTCCACCGCTCGGCCGATGCGGTGCGCGGGCTCGTCGAAGCGGGTCGGATGGACCCGGCGAGCGGGCTGCCGGTCCTGCGCAATCTGTCGGCGGTGCTGTGGCGGTGGGCGTGGCGACTGCGGATCGGGCTCTTCGTGATGGCCGTGATCGTCGGCGGCGCCACCGGAGCCGGCCCGACCGCGGTGCGCGTCGCTGCGGCGCTCGCACTCGCCGTGACGGTGGCGGTGATGGGGTGGACCGCACGGGCGCTGCCGGACCGGTCCGGTCGGGCGCTCGTGGCGGCCTTGCGGTCTGACGTGCCGCTCGCGCTGACCGTCGCCGCCTTGGCGCTGTGCCTAGTGGTGCTCGCCGCGGTGGTCATCACCGGCGTCGGGCCGCTCGTCGTGGTCGTGTGGTTTGTGCTCGTTGCGGTGGGGTGGTTCTCGCTGATCGTGGGTCTCGTCCGCAGACGGGCCCGTGCCGCCCGTAGGTAAATCGCCTCGGTGGATCCGCTGCACCAAAGACGCCGACACCATCATCGCGTAAGCCCAGCAGATGATGCTGAACTGAGCGAGCCACGGTGATCAGGCTTTCACCCGTCGACCGATGATCGTTTTTCGGCCGCCGTTCACACGTTAGCTCGACAGCGCTCAGACGAGCACGGGGCTTCCAGGTTGCGGAAGGCCTTTGACGGCCCCATCCTCCTCGGAACAGCCAATCTCAAACTAGAGTTCGCTTGCTCAAATGAGCGATCTTCGTGACGTCCATCATCGGCTTCAAAGGAGCAACCATGGTGGCTTCGACGGACACCGGAGCACCCGGACAAGCGGCGACGCGTCTGGGCAAGCTCGGTATTCCGCATGTGTTGCGGTGGGGCTTCGTCGCGACGCCTGGGTGATGGTCTCTACCAGGAGAAGTGAGGAAGGATTCCATGGCACCCGAAGAGTCGGTCGAGGTCGAGGACTCTGCCGGAGATGAAGGCCCCAAGCCTGCGCTCATCTTTGCGCATCTGAAGCTTCCGTTCCTGCTGCTGCTCTTGTGCTTCATCGCCTGGGGCGCCGCACAGGATCTGACCAACTCGCTCGTGTCGGTGTTCACCACGGTCTTCGCCATCAGCAGCGTGCAGGCGGCGCTCATCCAGACCGCGTACTTCGGGGCCTATTTCTCACTCGCGATCCCGGCCGCGTACATCAACAAACGCTTCGGCTACAAGACCGGCGTCGTGGCCGGACTCGGCATCGCCGCCGTCGGCGGGGTGCTGTTCCTGCCGGCGACCAGCCTGCTGTCCTACCCGTTGATACTGGTCGCGTACTTCGTCCTGGCCTCGGGTCTGTCGATGCTGGAGACATCGGCGAATCCGTTCGTCATCGCTATGGGCCCGGTCAAGAGCGCGACTCAGCGGCTCAACCTGGCCCAGGCGTTCAACCCCGTCGGCACCAACATCGGGGTGCTGTTGAGCCTGGTCCTGATTCTGCCCGCACTGGTGATCAAGGACGACGACACACGCAAGAAGCTCTCCGGGTCGACGCTGCACGACAGCCAGGTCCACGACATGGGCGTGGTCGTGCGTCCCTACCTCGGCATCGCCGCCGTCCTGGTCATCGTCGGGGTGCTCATCTTCTTGCGCAAGATGAGCACGCCTGCCGAGGAAAAGCAGCAGGAACGCGAGGAGAAGGGCGAGGCCTCCTCCAAGGGTGTGCTGAGCAGGCTCTACCGCAACAGGCTCTACCGCTACGGCGTGGTCGCGCAGTTCTTCAACGTCGGGGCCCAAGTCTGCACCTGGTCGTTCACCATCCAGTACGGCCAGGACATCCTCGGCATGAGCAAGACCCACGCCGGCTTCTACCTGCAGGCGGGCGCGATCGTCTTCCTGCTGTCGCGCTTCCTGATGACCTACCTGCTGGGTATCTTCCGGCCGACCAAGTTGCTCTTGGCCATGGCCAGCCTCGGCGTGCTCCTGGGCGCGTTCGCCGCGATCTCCCAGAGCGAGGCCGGGCTGATCGCCGTGGTCATGATCTCGCTGTCGCTGTCACTGATGTTCCCGACCATCTACGGCGTCGCGCTGAAGGGGCTCGGCGACGACACCAAGTTCGGCGCCGCCGGTCTGGTCATGGCCATCCTGGGCGGAGCGTTGCTGCCTGTGGTGCACGGCGCCGTGGCCGACGCGACCAACCAGGCCACCGCCTACGTCGTCCCGGCGATCTGCATGGCCGTTGTCGCCGCGTACGCCCTGTTCGAGCTCAGGACGAGCAGGCACGTCCCGGAGGTGGCCGCAGCACACTGACGCCGGACCCGGTCACCGCAGAGCCTGACCGGACGCAGTCGCCCGGGTTCGGCAACTTTCCGCCAGCAATGCGATACAAGATCAATAATCCACGCCTGCACTCCAGGCCGGGTGTCGGCGTCCTTCGATCACTCCACCGCAAACCCGACGCGAAGGAAAAGTCCATGGCCACAGCGGATCTCGGCACCGCGCCCGAAATCCCATGAGCACCGACGTGCTCTTGGGGATCGACATCGGTACGTCGAGCAGTAAGGGCGTCCTGGTGACCCCGGACGGCAGCATCGTGGCCCGCGACGACCGCCCGCACTCCACGTCGTCGCCCCACCCAGGCTGGTTCGAACAGGACGCCGAACTCATCTGGTGGGCAGACTTCGTCGCGTTGAGCAGGCAGCTACTCGCGGCCGCACCCGACGCGCGAGTGCTGGGCGTCGCCACCAGCGGGCTCGGGCCGTGTGTGCTGGCCACCGACGCGGCCGGCGTACCGCTACGACCGGCGATCCTCTACGGCATCGACACCCGTGCCGGAGCCCAGATCAGCTCCCTGACCGCAGCACTCGGGGCGCAGGCGATTCTGGAGCATTCCGGGAACGTGCTCACCAGCCAAGCCGTCGGGCCCAAACTGCTCTGGCTTCGCGACGAGGAACCCGAAGTATGGGCGCGCACCCGCCGAATGTTTATGGCCAGCAGTTACCTGGTGGCCAGGCTGACCGGGGAATACGTGCTGGACCACCACTCCGCCAGTCAGAGCGTCCCGCTGTACGAACTTGGCCGCCAGCAGTGGAATCAGGCGTGGTGCGCGGAGCTGGCTCCGCAGCTGGAGCTGCCGCGGCTGGCTTGGCCGGAGGACATCGTCGGGGCGGTCACCGACGAGGCCGGGGCGGCCACCGGCATACCGCCTGGTACTCCAGTCACTTGCGGCACCATCGACGCCTGGGCCGAAGGAGTCAGCGTCGGTGCCTGCGGGCTGGGCGACGTGATGGTCATGTACGGCACCACCATGTTTCTCACTGCGGTCACCGACAGGGTGCTGCGCAACGACCGGTTGTGGAGCACGGTCGGCGCTCGGCGGAACACCTTCACCCTGGCTGCGGGCATGGCTACCAGCGGCGCCATCACCGACTGGTTCCGTCGGCTCACCGGACTGAATTATCCCGACCTGCTCGATGCGGCGCAGAACGCGCCCGCAGGCGGCGGCGGCCTGCTGATGCTGCCCTACTTCGCCGGTGAACGAACGCCCCTTTTCGACCCGGACGCGCGGGGTGTGTTGGCTGGCCTCACTGTGGACACCGGCCCCGGGGAGATCTATCGGGCCATCCTCGAGGCCACCGCGTTCGGGGTGCGGCACAACCTCGAGGCCTTCGAAGCCGCCGGCGCCCCGCTGACACGCATGGTGGCCGTGGGTGGAGGTTCCGGCCATGCCCTGTGGCCCACCATCGTCAGCTCCGCCACCGGCCGCAACCAGGACATCACCCGAGAGCATGTGGGCGCGGCCCTCGGCGACGCGTTCCTCGCCGCCGCCGCCCTCGACCAGAACCCCGACATCGGGGAATGGAATCCCGTTGTCGGCACCTACCGACCGAATCCGGACTGGCAGCACACCTATCGGGCGCTGTGGCCGCAGTACCTGGACCTGCACACCAACACCCGAGAACTCCAGCACCGGCTCGCGGAGCTGTCGCGGGTCGGGGCGGACGTACCCGGGCGGGAGCCATGACATGTTCTGCCACAACATCTCTCGTTCCGCTCCCAGCTACCTGAGGACATCATGAACACGCCCGGATATGCGTTGCCGACCCCGCGGATCGGACGGCCGGTCCCGCCCAGGACCGCCTACTTGATCTCCAGCGGCGACTTGCGGCTCTCCGCCAACCAAGCCGGTTGGCCCACGCAGGCCGCGATGGAGAAGGCCCTGGAAGCCGCCTTCACCGGGTTGGGCTGGTCTGTCGTCAGAGCCAACCCGGTCGACCCGGGCAAAGGTCACGGCTTCATCGACAGCCAGCGCCTGGGTCTGGAGGTGTTCAAGACCGTCCCGGTCAACGCCCCGCTCATCGTGGCCGAAGCCGTCTGGCAGTACAGCCATCACATCCTCGCCGGGCTCCGCACCCACCAGGGGCCGATCCTTACCGTCGCCAACTTCGCCGGATCATGGCCCGGCCTGGTCGGCCTGCTCGGGCTGAACGCCGGCTTGACCAAGATGGGCACGACGTACTCGACCATCTGGAGCGTCGACTTCGCCGACGACTACTTTCTCGACGGCATCAGGAACTGGGTCGACACCGGCACCGTCGCCCACGACCAGTCCCACGTCCGCCCGCTGCCGCCGCTCCCGCCCAGTCCGGAAAAGGAACTGGGTGAGGCGCTGGCCGACCAGTTGCTGACCGATAAGGCGATCATCGGAGTCTTCGACGAGGGCTGCATGGGGATGTACAACGCGATCATCGACGACGAGCTGCTCAACCGGTTGGGGATCTACAAGGAACGGCTGTCGCAAAGCGCGCTGTACGCGGAGATGCTCAAGGTTTCCGACCCGGAAGCCGACGATGTCCGAGGGTGGCTGGAGCGCGCCGGGATGACCTTTGCGACGGGCGTCGACGAAGCCACCGACCTGACCGACCGGCAGCTGCACGAGCAGTTCAAGATGTACATCGCGGCCCTGCGGATCAGCGACGACTTCGGGCTCGACGCGGTCGGTATCCAGTACCAGCAGGGGCTCAAAGACCTCACACCCGCCTCTGACCTCCCCGAAGGGCTGCTCAACAACGTCGAACGTCCGCCAGTCCGCAGCCGCGACGGATCACGGGTCCTCTACGACGGACGGGCGCTGCCCAACTTCAACGAGGCCGACGAAGGCGTCGCCGTCGACGCGCTTGTCACCAACCGCATCTGGACGGCCATGGGCCTCGATCCGGCGACCACTCTGCACGACGTCCGCTGGGGCGAGGAGTTCGACGGACAGTTCGTGTGGGTGTTCGAGATCTCCGGATCGGTCCCGCCGTCCCACCTCGCGCGCGGATACGCCGAAGCCGTCAGCTGGCGGCAGAACCCGATGTACTTCCCGGCTGGCGGCGGCACCCTCAAGGGTGTCAGCCGGCCGGGCGAGGTCATCTGGTCACGGCTCTTCCTGGCCGACGGTGCGCTGCATTTCGACATCGGACGCGGGACCGCGGTGGCGCTACCCGACGCCGAGACCGAGCGGCGGTGGCAGGCCACCAACCCCGAATGGCCGATCATGCACCTGGTCCTGCACGGCATCAACCGCGACCAGTTCATGGCCCGGCACAAGGCCAATCACGCGCAGGTCGCCTACGCCCCCGACCCCGAGACCGCCGATCGTGCCCTCATCGCAAAGGCGGCGGCGTTCGCCCGCCTCGGCGTCCAGGTCCATCTTTGCGGCGACGCCCCCGGGCTGGATCGCGGGTCGATCTGATCGGCTTTCAAAGGTCGGGCACCACGCCAGCGCCTTCGTGCTCGACCGCGCATGGTGCGCTATTCGCGCCGCCACTACCCCCGCCGTTCGGGGGTGGTCGGTCAACCAGGGTGCGGCTACCGTGCGGAAATACTGATCGGGGGGTTGGCCGTGCGAGTGCTCGAGCTGTGGCGGTTCCCGGTGAAGTCACTACAGGGAGAGCAAGTCGGCGTCGCCCAGTTCGGCGCTCAAGGAATCGAATTTGACCGCCGCTACGCCATCTTCGATGCCGCCACCGGGTACGGCCTGACCGCCCGTCGTGTGCCGGAAATGTTGTTCGCTTCGGCCCGCACCAGCGCCGACGGCGGAGTGGAGATCACGCTTCCCGACGGCGTCGTCGCAGCCGACGACGCCGCGCTCTCGGAGTGGCTGGGCCGTCCGGTGATGCTGCGATCGACCGAGGAGGTCGCCGAGCGGCGCTACGAGAACCCTGACGACATCGAGACCGAGTCGAAGGCGTCCTGGGGCTCGTTCGCAGGGGCCTACGGCGCTTTTCACGACACCCAGGGCGCCACGGTGACGGTGCTCTCCACCGAGAGCATGCGCGGAGCGGCGACACGCCGGTTCCGGGCCAACATCGTCGTCGAAGGACAAGGCGAAGACGCGCTGGTGGGGCAGGCCGTCCGGGTCGGCGGCGCCACGTTGGCCATCACCATCCCGATCGCGCGATGCGTGATGGTGACCCGAGCCCAGCCAGGCGACATTGACGTCGACCGGGAGGTGCTGCGGCGCATCCATCGCGAGTTCGGCGGGAACCTGGCAGTGGGCGGCTCGGTCACCGGGCCGGGCGTGGCGCGGATCGGTGACGATCTGACGCCCGTGTGACGTGCTGGGCACGGTGCGAGGACCCGCTGATCGCATCGGGTCGCTCGGTG
>DASWUV010000249.1:0-4353 GCA_036401495.1 Pseudonocardia sp.
CAGCTGCTGGGAGACGGCCTCGACGGCCTTCTCGATGCCGCGCTTGAGCGCCATCGGGTTAGCACCCGCGGCCACGTTGCGCAGGCCCTCGCGGACCATCGCCTGGGCCAGGACCGTAGCGGTGGTGGTGCCGTCACCCGCCACGTCGTCGGTCTTCTTGGCGACTTCCTTGACGAGCTCGGCCCCGATCTTCTCCCACGGGTCCTCGAGCTCGATCTCCTTGGCGATCGACACACCATCGTTGGTGATGGTGGGCGCGCCCCACTTCTTCTCCAAGACGACGTTGCGGCCGCGCGGGCCGAGCGTCACCTTGACGGCGTCGGCAAGGATGTTCATGCCGCGCTCGAGCCCGCGGCGTGCCTCCTCGTCGAACGCGATCATCTTCGCCATGGGTGTGTGGTCCTCCGATGGGAGAGAGTCTTTGCGTCGGACGGCGCCCGCGACGGACGACCGACAACCCTGCGCCGATCTCACCGGTCCGACTATTGGCACTCTAGCGTGTCGAGTGCCAAGCCCGGTTTTAGCACTCGCCTTGGGTGAGTGCAAGCGGGCGGGGTCGGGCACGATGGGCCGCGTGAGCTCGCCGAGATCGGTTGAAGAGCACCGCGCACTGGTGGCGTCGCTGCTGACCACGATGCCTCCCGAGGTCGTGCCGCTGGCGCAGGCCCGCGGCCGGGTGCTGGCCGTTGACGTCGAAGCGACGGTGGCGCTTCCCTCGTTCGACAACTCCGCAATGGACGGCTACGCCGTGCGGGCGGCCGAGGTGGCGGACGCGCCGGTCAGGCTGCCCGTCGCGTTCGACATCCCCGCCGGACGCACGGACCTGCCGCCGCTGCCGCCGGGTGCGGTCGCGCGGATCATGACGGGGGCGCCGGTGCCTGCGGGGGCCGACGCGATCGTGCAGGTCGAGCACACCGACGGCGGCACGGAGACGGTGCTCGTCCAAGCGCCCGCGGAGCTCGGCGCACATGTCCGGCATGCCGCTGAGGACGTCCGCGCGGGCGAGGTCGTGCTGAGCGCGGGAACCGTGCTCGGGCCTGCGCAGATCGGTGTGGCGGCGGCGGTCGGGCACGCCGCGGTTTCGGTCAGCCGCCGTCCGGTGGTCCTCGTGCTGTCCACCGGCTCGGAGTTGGTCGCGCCGGGAGAGCCGCTGCTCATGGGGCAGATCTACGAGTCCAACGGGCCGATGCTGGCGGCCGCGGTCGAGGAGGCGGGTGGCCGGGCGGAGCTGGTCCGCTTCGTGCCCGACGACGTCGAGCAGTTTCTGAAAGTGCTCGGCGAGCGGGCGGTGGGCGCCGATCTCGTGCTCACCTCCGGCGGCGTGAGCGCGGGAGCGTACGAGGTGGTCAAGGACGCGTTGGCGGGGCGAGGGGTCGCGTTCGGCAAGGTCGCGATGCAACCCGGCGGCCCGCAGGGCGCAGGCCGGTTGGACGGGGGTGTGCCGGTGGTCACGCTGCCCGGCAACCCCGTGAGCGCGCTGGTCTCGTTCGAGGTGTTCGTCCGCCCGGTCCTGCGGGCCGCGTTGGGCCATCCGCATCCCGACCGCCCGGTCGTCCTCGCTCGTCTGGCGCAACGGCTGACATCGCCCGTGGGACGCAGGCAGTACCGCCGGGCGGTGTTGAACGCGACCGATGGCACCGTCGCCGAAATCGGCACTCCGGCCTCCCACATGCTCGGTTCGATGGCGCGAGCGGAGTCCCTGATCGTCGTGCCCGAGTCGACGGCGGAGCTGGCCGCTGGCGCTTCCGTGACGGTCTGGCTGCTGGACGGGTGACGGCGCTACGCTGATCGTGAGTCACGTCACACCATAGGGATGCAACAAAGCGGGCGCTGAGAGCGTCTTACTGGTGAGTGTTCCGCCAATCGGTGCAGATCATGGTGATCCCCGCGCTATGACCTGGACGATCTCGGGATCGCTCGGCGATACTTTCTGCACGGATCGGGTAACTGATCGCACAGCAAAGCCCACCGCCCGTCGCTGGGGAGCGGACGAGCGGTTCCACGGCCGGGGTCGTCGTCTCGGGGGATGACGGCCCCGGCCCTTTGCTTGCCTCACGACGATCGTGTCCGCGTCCGGCTCCGGACGCCGATTGCGGCTCGCGTACGGTAGCCCCGCCCCGTGACCCGACCGGGCCGCCACGCCGAGGAGCCGATCCACCCCGATGCCCGAGACGACACCGTCCGGATTTTCCGTGCCGCACGTGGTCGGGCTGGTTCGGGCGGCTATTCCGCCGATGCACCCGGGTGGTCGACCGATCGTCGCGGGAGTGGCGGTCGCGGCAGGCCTGCTCCGCGTCGTGAGCGGCAGGGGCGCCTTCGCGGGTCTGCTGGCCACCGCCGCGACGGCCGCGTTCTTCCGGGCCCCCCGGCGCGTGCCGCCGCCGCTCACCGGGGTCGTGCTCGCCGCCGCCGACGGCACGGTCGCCACCGTCATGGAGGTGCCGCCGCCCGTCGAACTGGACCTGCCGCCGACGCCCGTGCCCAGGGTGAGCGTCTTCCTGTCGGTGCTGGACGTGCACGTGCAGCGGATTCCGGTCGAGGGCCGCGTCCTGGCCGTCGCCTACTCGCCTGGGGCGTTCCTCTCCGCCGACCTGGACAAGGCCAGCGAGGACAACGAGCGCAACGCCCTGCTCATCGGCACCGAGGACGGCCTGCGCGTCGGCGTCGTGCAGATCGCGGGCCTGCTGGCGCGGCGGATCATCTGCGACGTCGCCGTCGGGGACGAGGTAGCGGCGGGGGAGACCTACGGGTTGATCAGGTTCGGGTCGCGCGTGGACGTCTACCTCCCGCAGGGGTCGCGGGTCGTCGTGGCGCCGGGGCAGCGCACGATCGGCGGCGAGACCGTCCTCGCGACGCTGCAGGCGGGTGCGTGATGCAGGTCGGGGTGCGGCTGCTGCCCAACGCCGTGACGATCGTCGCGCTGTGTTCCGGGCTGTCCGCGGTGTACTACGCGCTGTCTGGCCGCTTCGAGCTGTGCGTCGCGGCGGGCGGAGTGGCCGCGTTGTGCGACGCGCTCGACGGCCGCCTCGCCCGGTTGCTCGACGCGAGCAGCAGGATCGGCGCCGAGCTCGACTCGCTGTCGGACCTGGTCTCCTTCGGCGTCGCGCCTGCGCTGGTCATCTACGTGTGGGCGTTGCACGGCACGCGGCTCGGCTGGATCGTGGCGCTCGTCTTCGCGGTGTGCATGGCGTTGCGGCTGGCCCGGTTCAACACGCTCTTGGACGCCGAGGACCAGCCGCCGTACGCCAAGGAGTTCTTCGTCGGCGTGCCTGCGCCCGCCGCCGCGCTGCTCGCGGGCCTGCCGCTGTACGCGACGCTGCAGTTCGGGCCGGGCTGGTGGTCGGACGTGGTGCCCGTCGGGGCGTGGGAGGTGGTCGTCGCCGCGCTGATGGTGAGCCGCCTGCCGACGTTGTCGTTCAAGAGCGTACGGGTGCCGCCGGGGCTGATCGCGCCGCTGCTCGTGCTCGTCGGGCTCGCCGCGTCCGTGATGGTGATCGCGCCGTTCATGGGGCTGGGCATCGTCGGGGTGATCTACCTCGGGACGATCCCCTACGCGCAGTACCGGCATCGCTGGCTGGGCCGTCATCCCGAGGCGTGGAACGTGCCCGTCCGGGAGCGACGGGCGGTGGCGAGGGCGGCCCGCTCGGCCCGGCGGCTGGGGCTGCGGCCCCCCCTTCGCCGGGGGGTGGCGGGCCGGGCCAGCGCCGTCGCCCGCGCCGTGCGGCGGTTCGGCGATGACGCCGGGGTGGGCCGGGCGACCAACGGCGCCGCAGGCCCCGGCCCGGCCGCCCAACCGAACCGGACCCGCCTGCGCCTGGGGCTGCGGCGCGCCCGCCGCCGCTAGCGGCGGTCGCGCAGCAAGGTGAGTCGTGCAGTCCGGCACGGCGAGTCGGGCGTCTCGGCACGGTGAGTCGTGCATCTCGCCAGCGTGAGTCGTGCAGTCGCGCACGGTGAGTCGTGCGGTCGAGCACGGTTAGCCGGGCGTCTCGGCACGGTGAGTCGTGCAGTCGGGCACGGTGAGCCGGGCGTCTCGGCACGGTGAGTCGTGCGTCTCGCCAGGGTGAGTCGTGCAGTCGGGCACGGTGAGCGGGGCGTCTCGGCACGGTGACGGGGCGTTTGGCTGCGGGGAGTCGGGCGCAGCAGCCGGGGCTGGGCTGAGCCGGCCAGGAGGATCTACCCAGCAGGTGGGCCTGCATGCGTCGAGTGCCTGCTCACCAGGGACGCATAACCCTCTGCGAAGTCGCTGGTCGGGCCTGTAACCGTGCCGCGTCGCCCGACGCGCCGTGCCGGACCGCCCGACTCACCGTGGCGGCGTGAACGGTCCGACGGGTTGAGTTCGCACCCTGCTCGCCC
>DASWUV010000250.1:0-13073 GCA_036401495.1 Pseudonocardia sp.
TCGACGGGACCCGCGGCGCTGTCGAGCATCCCGTGCCACTGCGCGGCAGCGGGTCCGGCGACGACCGCGGTCTCCCCCGCCCACAGCCACGCTGCGCGCACCCTGGCCTCGCCGGTGAGTCGATGTCCACCGACCAGGTACACGCCGGGGTGCAGCCGCCGCCACCGGCGTGACCCATGATCGTCGAAGCAGGGACATGGGCTGCGTCAGCGCATCCCATGTCCCGCGTTCGACGATCTTGGGGGTGCGCAGGTGTGGCGCGGGACCCCAATCCTGGCATGTCGGGTGCGGCCGACCTAGGGTCTGGCATGCCGAGGGGTTCCGTGCGGACGCCTGCCGTCCACCACCGTCGCCAACGGAGTTGAGTGTGATTATCGGTGTAGTACGAGAGTCGAAACCCGGTGAGACGCGCGTCGCGGCGACCCCGGCCACGGTCGGCCAACTGCAGAAACTGGGTTACGACGTCGTGGTCGCGGCGGGGGCGGGCGACCGGGCCGACTTCCCCGACGCGGGCTTCGTCGACGCGGGCGCGACCATCGGCGAGGCGTGGCAGGCCGACATCGTGTTCACGATCAACGCGCCGTCCGAGGACGAGCTCGACCAGATGAAGCCCGGCGCCACGCTGGTCGGGCTGCTGGCCCCCGCGCTGCGCCCCGACGTCGTCGAAGCGCTCGCGCGGAGGCCGATCACCGCGCTGTCGATGGACGCGGTGCCGCGCATCTCCCGCGCGCAGTCGCTGGACGTGCTGAGCTCGATGGCGAACATCGCCGGGTATCGGGCGGTCATCGAGGCCGCCCACGAGTTCGGCCGGTTCTTCACCGGGCAGGTGACCGCGGCCGGGAAGGTGCCGCCCGCGAAGGTGCTGGTCGTCGGCGCGGGCGTGGCGGGGCTGGCGGCGATCGGCGCCGCCGGGTCGCTCGGGGCGATCGTCCGGGCCACCGACCCGCGCCCCGAAGTGGCCGACCAGGTGCGTTCACTCGGCGGCGAGTACCTGGCCGTCGAGTCGCCGGAGGTCGAGGTCAGCGCCACCGGCTACGCCAAGGAGATGGGCGAGGACTACAAGGAACGCGAGGTCAAGCTCTACGCCGAGCAGTCCGCGGACGTCGACATCGTCATCACCACCGCGCTGATCCCCGGCCGACCCGCGCCCCGGCTGATCACCGCGGACATGGTCGCGTCGATGAAGCCGGGGTCGGTCGTCGTGGACATGGCCGCCGCCAACGGGGGCAACGTCGAAGGCACCGTCGCCGACCAGAAGATCGTCACACCGAACGGTGTCACGATCATCGGCTACACCGACCTGGCGGGCCGGTTGCCCACGCAGGCGAGCCAGCTCTACGGCACCAACCTGGTCAACCTGATGAAGCTGCTCACCCCCGGCAAGGACGGGGTGCTGGTGCTGGACTTCGAGGACGTCGTCCAACGCTCCATGACCGTGGTGCACGAAGGGGAGAAGACCTGGCCACCCCCGCCGGTCTCGGTCTCGGCGACGCCCACGGCCCCGGCCGCGGCCGCCCCCGCCGCGCTGACGCACGCGACCAAGCAGCCCGCGTCCCCGGCCCGCCGCTTCGGCGTCGTCGGCGCGGCCGCGGTCATCCTGTTCCTGATCACCGCGATCTCGCCGCCCGCCCTGATCGGCCACCTCGTCGTGTTCGCGCTGGCCATCGTCATCGGCTACTACGTCATCGGCAACGTGCACCACGCGCTGCACACCCCGCTGATGTCGGTGACCAACGCGATCTCCGGCATCATCCTCGTCGGCGCGCTGCTGCAGATCGGGCAGCCCTCGCTCGCGATCACGATCGTGTCGGCCGCGGCGATCCTGCTGGCCACCATCAACGTCTTCGGCGGTTTCGCCGTGACCCGCCGCATGCTGGGCATGTTCCGGCGCAGCTGACTATTACAGGGCTGATCACATGACCGCACAGACCGCCGCCAGCGCCGCCTACATCGTCGCCGCGCTGCTGTTCATCCTCGCCCTGGCCGGGCTGTCCCGCCACGAGACGGCCCGCTACGGCAACACCTTCGGGATCGCGGGCATGGCGATCGCGCTGGTCGCGACCCTGGTGCTGGCGCTGACCGGCGGGTTCGACGCCCTGCGGGTCGCGCTGCTGATCGCCGCCGTCGTCGTCGGCGCGGCGGTCGGCCTGTACCGCGCCGCCCGCGTGCCCATGACCGGCATGCCCGAACTGATCGCGCTGTTCCACAGCTTCGTCGGCCTCGCCGCCGTCCTCGTCGGTTGGAACGGCTACCTCGAGGTCGAGGGGCAGGGCGGGACCGGGTTCGAGGCCGACCTGCTGGGCATCCACCACGGCGAGGTCGTCGTGGGCGTGTTCATCGGCGCAGTCACCTTCACCGGCTCGATCGTCGCGTGGGGCAAGCTGTCGGGCCGCCTCAAGTCCGCACCCCTGGTGCTGCCCGGCAAGAACGCGCTGAACCTCGGCGCGCTCGTCGCGTTCGTCGCCCTCACGGTGTGGTTCGTGATCGCCCCCACGCTCGGCGTGCTCATCGCGGTCACCGTGATCGCGCTGGCGCTGGGCGTGCACCTCGTCGCCTCGATCGGCGGCGGCGACATGCCCGTCGTCGTCTCCATGCTCAACAGCTACTCCGGCTGGGCCGCGGCGGCCTCGGGCTTCCTGCTCGGGAACGACCTGCTGATCATCACCGGCGCGCTCGTCGGCTCGTCCGGTGCGTACCTGTCCTACATCATGTGCAAGGCGATGAACCGCTCGTTCCTCTCGGTCATCGCGGGCGGCTTCGGCATCGAGGCGCCCTCGGGCAGCCAGAAGGACTACGGCGAGCACCGCGAGGTCACCGCAGACGCCGCCGCCGAACTGCTTGCCACCGCGTCGAGTGTGATCATCACCCCCGGCTACGGCATGGCCGTCGCGCAGGCTCAGTACCCCGTCGCCGAGCTCACCCGCCGCCTGCGGGAGCGCGGCGTCAACGTCCGCTTCGGCATCCATCCCGTCGCGGGCCGCCTGCCCGGCCACATGAACGTCCTGCTGGCCGAGGCCAAGGTGCCCTACGACATCGTCCTGGAGATGGACGAGATCAACGACGACTTCCCCGGCACCGACGTCGTACTGGTCATCGGGGCCAACGACACCGTCAACCCCGCCGCCACCGACGACCCCAGCTCACCCATCGCGGGCATGCCCGTGCTCAAGGTCTGGGAAGCAGCCGACGTCATCGTGTTCAAGCGCTCCATGGCCACCGGCTACGCGGGCGTGCCCAACCCACTGTTCTACCGCGACAACAGCCAGATGCTCTTCGGTGACGCCCGCGACCGCGTCGAGGACATCGTGAAGGCGCTCAGCGACGCCAGGGTCTCCTGACGACGCCGGGCAGGCGCGTCAGGAGGCCGGGAGCGTCAGCACCCACGGGCCGTCCTCCGTGATCCCCACCGAGTGCTCCCAGTGGACCGCGCGGGCACCGCTGGCGGTGATCACGGTCCAACCGTCCTCAAGCTCGACGGTCTCCGGGTCGCCCGCGGTGATCATCGGCTCGATGGCCAGGGCCATGCCGGGGCGCAGCCGCGGGCCGTGGCCTGGCTCGCCGTGGTTGGGCAGGAACGGGTCCATGTGCATCGACGTGCCGATCCCGTGTCCGCCGTACTCCGCGACGATGCCGTAGTCGGCCTCGTCGCGCTTGGCGGCCTCCGCGACCGCCGACTGCACGGCGAAGGAGATGTCCGAGAGCCGCGCGTCGGGCTGCGCCGCGGCGATCCCCGCCTGCAGCGCCGCCTCGCACGCGGCCGAAAGCGCGAGATCCGCCTCGGAGACCGCGCCGACCGGGATCGTGACGGCCGCGTCGCCGTGCCAGCCTTCCAGGATCGCCCCGCAGTCGACGGAGATCAGGTCGCCATCGGCGAGCACCCGCGCGGCCGACGGGATGCCGTGCACGATCTGCTCGTTCACCGAGGCGCAGATCGACGCGGGGTAGCCGTGGTAGCCGAGGAACGACGGTACGGCGCCCCCCTCGCGGATCAACTGCTCGGCGACGCCGTCGAGGTCGGCCGTGCTCACCCCGGGCTTGGCGAGCGTCGCAAGCTCGGCGAGGGTCTTGGCCACCAGCGCACCCGCCGCGCGCATCGCGTCGAGCTCGCCTGTGCTCTTCAGCTCGATGTCACGCCCGCGCCACCGGGCGACGATGCCGCGGACGCCGCTCCTGGTCACCGGGCGCGGAGGGCTTCGGTGACGCGGTCGGTGACCTCCTCGACGGAGCCGACGGCGTCGACCGAGACCAGCTTCTCACGGTAGTGCTCGAGCAACGGTGACGTCTCCTCGCGATAGACCTGCTGACGACGTCGGATGACGTCCTCCGTGTCGTCCGACCGGCCCCTGGCCATGAGCCGGGCCACCAGCTCGTCCTCCGGCACCTGGAGCTCGACGACCGCGTCGAGCTCCTCGTCGCGTTCGTGCAGGATCGCCTCGAGCGACTCGGCCTGGCTGATCGTGCGGGGGAAGCCGTCGAGCAGAAAGCCCTTCACAGCGTCGTCGTCGCCGAGGCGGGCGCGCACCATCTCGACCGTCACGGAGTCGGGCACGAGGTCGCCCGCGTCCATGTACCGCTTGGCCTCGACGCCGAGCGCCGTCTGCTGGGCGAGGTTGGCCCGGAAGAGGTCACCGGTGGAGATGTGCGGCACATCGAGCCGGTCGGCCAGTTGCTCGGCCTGCGTACCCTTGCCCGCCCCCGGCGGACCTACCAAGACAGCGCGCACACGATCCTCCACACCCTCGACCCCGGACGACACGAGCCCGGACGACACCAATCAGCCGACGTTAGCGTAGGAATCCGTCGTAGCGGCGCTGCATGAGCTGGCTCTCGATTTGTTTGACCGTATCAAGGCCCACACCCACCATGATCAGCACGGAAGTGCCGCCGAAGGGGAAGTTCTGGTTCTGCCCACTGCCGGTGAGACCGAGGAAGAAGTTGGGCAGCACCGCGATGATGCCAAGGTACAGCGAGCCGGGCAGCGTGATGCGCGAGAGCACGAACTGGAGGTACTCGGCCGTCGGGCGCCCAGGGCGGATGCCGGGGATGAAGCCGCCGAACTTCTTCATCTCGTCAGCCCGCTCCTCCGGGTTGAACGTGATGCCCACGTAGAAGTAGGTGAAGAAGATGATCAGCAGGATGTAGAGCGCGATGTGCACCGGGTTGGACTGGTCCACCACGTAGGTCTGCACTATCTGCTGGAACGTCCCGCCCGACGTGCCGATCAACCGTGAGATCAGGTCGGGCAGGTACAGCAGGGACGACCCGAAGATCACCGGGATGACGCCCGCCTGGTTGACCTTCAGCGGCAGGTAGGTCGACGTGCCGCCGTACATCCGCCTGCCGACCATGCGCTTGGCGTACTGGACGGGGATGCGCCGCTGGCCCTGTTCGACGAACACGACGCTCGCGATGATCGCCAGCCCGAAGATGCAGACGCCCGCGAACACCAGGCCGCCGTTGGTGAGGATCTGCTTGCCCTCGGCCGGGATGCGCGACGCGATGCCGGTGAAGATCAGCAGCGACATGCCGTTGCCGATGCCCCGCTCGGTGATCTGCTCACCCAGCCACATGATGACCGCGGTGCCCGCCGTCATCGTCAGCACCGTGACCGTCAGGGTCCAGACGTTCGAGTCGGGGATCACCGGTTCGGTGCAGTCACCGAAGAGCTGGCCCCGGTCGGCGAGGGCGATGATGCCGGTGCCCTGCAGCACGGCGAGCGCGATCGTGAGGTACCGGGTGTACTGGGTCAGCTTGTTCTGACCCGACTGCCCTTCCTTCTTCAACTGCTCGAACCGCGGGATGACGACGGTGAGCAGCTGGATGATGATGCTCGACGTGATGTAGGGCATGATGCCCAGCGCGAACACCGACAGCTGCAGCAATGCGCCGCCGGAGAACAAGTTGATCAGGGAGTAGACGCCTGAGTTGGCGCCGCCCTCGACCTGCGCGATGCACTTCTGGACGTTGGGGTACGAGACCCCTGGCGACGGGATTCCCGCGCCGATGCGATAGACCGCGATGATCCCGAGCGTGAAGAGGATCTTTTTTCGCAGGTCCGGCGTGGTCAGTGCCGACCGGAATGCGCTGAACACTGCCTGTCCTCCTGTGTCGGTGGCCCGGGAGGCCGGGCGCAATCGACTGTAACAGCGGCCGTCGATGGCCCCCACGGCACGGACCGGCGCGCTGCGCCGGTCCGCACCGAACGGGTCTCGACGACGGCTACAGCTCGGTGGCCGTTCCGCCCGCTGAGGTGATCTTGTCGCGGGCGCTGCCCGAGAACTTGTGCGCGCTGACGGTCAGCGCGACCGACAGCTCGCCCTCGCCCAGCACCTTGACGAGCCGCTTGCGCCGCACACCACCGGCCGCCGCGATCTCATCGGGGCCGATCTCGCCGCCGTCCGGGAAGAGCCGTCCGAGGTCGCCGACGTTCACGACCTGGTACTCGACGCGGAAGCGGTTGCGGAAGCCCTTCAGCTTCGGCAGCCGCATGTGCAGCGGCATCTGGCCGCCCTCGAAGGCGGGCGAGACCGTCTTGCGGGCCTTCGTGCCCTTGGTGCCGCGACCGGCGGTCTTGCCGCCCTTGCCGCCCTCACCGCGACCGACCCGGGTCTTCGCGGTCTTGGCCCCGGGGGCCGGGCGGAGGTCGTGCAGCCTGATGATCTCGCTCATGCTCCCACCTCCTCCACCGTGACGAGGTGCCGCACGGTGTGGATCATGCCGCGCACCTGCGGCGTATCGCGGCGCTCGACCGACTGGCTGATCTTGCGCAGGCCCAGCGCCCGCAGCGTCAGGCGCTGGTTCTCCTGGCAGCCGATGCCACTGCGGACCTGGGTGACGACCAGTGTGAGGTCGCTCGTCGGCGTCTGCTGAGCCCGCGGGTCCACCGGCTCACCGGCACGCTTCTTCTTGACCATCACGACCTCACAGCGGCTGCGGCGATCGCCCGATCGCGCAGCATCCGAGCCGGGGCGACGTCCTCGAGCGGCAGGCCACGACGGGCCGCCACCTCCTCGGGCCGCTGGATCTGCTTCAACGCGGCGATCGTGGCGTGCACGACGTTGATGGCGTTGTCGCTGCCGAGGCTCTTGGAGAGGATGTCGTGGATGCCCGCGCACTCCAGCACCGCGCGGACGGGGCCACCGGCGATGACGCCGGTACCGGCGCTGGCCGGTCGCAGCATCACGACGCCCGCGGCCGCCTCGCCCTGCACCCGGTGCACGATCGTGCCGCCGATGCGGGGGACGCGGAAGAAGTTCTTCTTCGCCTCCTCCACACCCTTGGCGATCGCCGCGGGCACCTCCTTGGCCTTGCCGTAGCCGACGCCGACGAGTCCGTCGCCGTCGCCGACGATCATCAGGGCGGTGAAGCTGAAGCGCCGACCGCCCTTGACGACCTTGGCCACGCGGTTGATCGTGACCAACCGCTCGATGTACGGGGTCTTGTCCTGGGCCGCCCCGCCACGGCCTCCGTCGCGGCGGTCGCGGCGGTCGCTGTTCGAGCGCTCGCCACCGGACCCGCTGTTGGGTCCGCCGCCGTCACGCCGTGCGCGTCCCGGCATCAGACACTGCCCTTCATGTCGCTGTGCTTTGTGTAATCCATCATCAGAACTCCAGACCACCTTCGCGGGCGGCGTCGGCCAGCGCCGCGATCCGGCCGTGGTAGTCGTAGCCGCCGCGGTCGAACACGACCGCGGTGACGCCCGCCTCGCGGGCCCTGGCGGCGACGAGCTTGCCGACCTCGGCCGCGCGGGCCTTTTTGTCGCCGTCCAGCTCACGGACATCGACCTCGAGCGAGGACGCCGCGGCGATGGTGTGCCCGGCCAGGTCGTCGATCAGCTGCACCAGGATGTGGCGCGAGCTGCGCTTGACCGCGAGGCGCGGCCGCTCGGGCGTGCCGCGGACCTTCTTGCGCAGCCTGCCGTGCCTGCGGGTGACCGCGGTGCGGCGCTTGCTCGAGACCTGCGAAGCGGTGCGCTTCTTGGCGTTCGTCGACTGAACAGTCTCAGCCATCACTTACCCGTCTTTCCGGTCTTGCGGCGGATGACCTCGCCCGCGTACCGCACGCCCTTGCCCTTGTACGGGTCAGGCTTGCGCAGCTTGCGGATGTTGGCCGCGGTTTCGCCGACCAGCTGCTTGTCGATGCCGGAGACCGAGAACCGCGTGGGCGTCTCGACGGCGAACGTGATGCCCTCGGGCTGCGGGATCACCACGGGGTGGCTGAACCCGAGCGCGAACTCCAGAGCGCCGTTGCGCAGCGCCACGCGGTAACCGACGCCGTGGATCTCGAGCTTCTTCTCGTAGCCCGCGGTGACGCCGACGACGAGGTTGTTGAGCAGCGTGCGCGACAGGCCGTGGTAGGCCTTGCTGCGGCGCTCGTCGTCAGGGCGCTTCACCAGCACGGTCCCCGAGTCGTCGCGCTCGACCGTGATCGGCTCGATCACGGTGTGCGACAGGGTGCCCTTGGGCCCCTTGACGGTGACCGTGCGGCCGTCGACGATCTGCACGTCGACCCCGGACGGCACGGTGATGGGCAGCTTCCCGATTCGGGACATGGTTCCTACCCCCTCACCAGACGTAGGCGAGGACTTCCCCACCTACGCCATTCCTTTTCGCCTGCCGGTCGGTCTGCAGACCGCTGGACGTCGAGATGATCGCGACACCCAGTCCGCCGAGAACCCGCGGCAGGGTGGTCGACTTCGCGTAGACCCGCAGGCCGGGCTTGGACACCCGGCGCAGGCCCGCGATGCTGCGCTCGCGGTTGCGGCCGTACTTCAGCTCGATGACCAGCGACTTGCCGACGTCGGCGTCCTCGGTGGCGTGGCCTGCGATGTAGCCCTCCTTCTGGAGGATCTCCGCGATCGCCACCTTGAGCTTGCTGTGCGGCATGACCACGCGGTCGTGGTAGGCCGAGTTGGCGTTGCGCAGACGCGTGAGCATGTCTGCGATCGGATCGGTCATCGTCATGTGATTACTGCTTTCCCGCCGTGGTTCCCTTCCGGGCCTACGGCGATCAGATGCGACTTCGTCGCCTGTGCGCGGAAATCGCTGCTATGGCAACGGTATCCACGCACAGGGTAGTTACCAGCTGCTCTTGGACACGCCGGGCAGTTCGCCCGCGTGCGCCATCTCGCGGACGCAGATGCGGCACAGGCCGAACTTGCGCAGCACGGCACGCGGACGGCCGCACTTCTGGCAGCGGGTGTAGCCGCGCACCTTGAACTTCGGGGTGGCTGCGGCCTTGATTCGGAGCGCCTTCTTGGCCATGGTCCTCACGCCTCCTTGAACGGGAAGCCGAGCCTGCGCAGCAGCGCACGGCCTTCGTCGTCGGTTGTGGCCGTGGTGACGACGGTGATGTCCATTCCGCGCGGCCGGTCGATCGTGTCGGGGTCGATCTCGTGGAACATCGACTGCTCGTTGAGCCCGAACGTGTAGTTGCCACGGCCGTCGAACTGCGTGCTCGACAGGCCGCGGAAGTCGCGGATACGGGGCAGCGCGATCGTCAGCAGCCGGTCGAGGAACTCCCACATGCGGTCGCCCCGCAGCGTGACCTTCGCGCCGATCGGCATGCCCTCGCGCAGCTTGAACTGCGCGATGGACTTCGTGGCCCGCCGGACCTGCGGCTTCTGGCCGGTGATCGTGGCGAGGTCGCGGACCGCGCCGTCGATGAGCTTCGCGTCGCGGGCGGCCTCGCCGACCCCCATGTTGACGACGACCTTCACGACGCCGGGGATCTGCATGACGTTGGCGTAGCCGAACTGCTCCTGCATCTGCTCCCGGATTTCTTCCCGGTAGCGCTGCTTGAGCCGCGGCAGTGACTTCTCGGTTTGCGTCTTCTCAACGGTCGTCATGTCAGATCTCCTTCCCGTTGCGCTTGGAGATCCGGACGCGCCTGACCTTGCCGTCCTCACCCTCGACGGCCTTCTTGCCGACGCGGGTGGGCTTGCCGTCGGAGTCGAGCACCATCACGTTCGAGACGTGGATGGCCGCCTCGGTGGTGATGATTCCGCCCGACTGGGCGCCACGCTGGTTCTGCGTGACCCTGGTGTGCTTCTTGATGCGGTTGACGCCTTCGACGAGCACGCGGTCGCGTTCGGGGTAGGCCTCGATGACCTTGCCCTTCGCTCCCTTGTCCTTGCCTGCGATCACCTGGACGGTGTCGCCCTTCTTGATCTTCATGACCTACAGCACCTCTGGGGCGAGGGAAATGATCTTCATGAACTTCTTGTCGCGCAGCTCGCGACCGACCGGTCCGAAGATGCGGGTCCCCCGCGGCTCGCCGTCCGGCCTGATGAGGACGGCGGCGTTCTCGTCGAATCGGATGTAGCTGCCGTCAGGACGGCGCCGCTCCTTGACCGTGCGCACGATGACCGCCTTGACGACGTCGCCGCGCTTCACCCCGGCCGCGGGGATGGCGTCCTTGACCGTGGCGACGATGACGTCGCCGATGCCCGCATAACGGCGGCCCGAGCCACCCAGCACCCGGATGCAGAGGATCTCCTTCGCACCGGTGTTGTCGGCGACCCGAAGCCGCGACTCCTGCTGGATCACTTCGCCTTCTCCAGGATCTCCACGAGCCGCCAGCGCTTGGTGGCCGACAGCGGACGGGTCTCCATCAGCCGCACGCGGTCACCGATGCCCGCCGAGTTCGCCTCGTCGTGCGCCTTGACCTTGCTCGTGCGGCGGATGACCTTGCCGTACAGCGGGTGCTTCACGCGGTCCTCGAGCGTGACCACGATGGTCTTGTCCATCTTGTCGGACACGACCAGGCCCTCACGGACCTTTCGCTCCCCGCGCACCTTCTGAATCGCTTCGCTCATGCTGCGCCCTCGTCGTTCTCGTCAGGGGCGACCGAAAGACCCAGCTCGCGCTCGCGCATGATCGTGTAGATCCGTGCGATGTCGTGCCGGACGGTCCGCAGCCGCCGGTTGTTGTCCAGCTGCCCGGTGGCCATCTGGAAGCGGAGGTTGAACAGCTCCTCCTTGGACTCGCGCACGCGCAGCGTGAGCTCCTCGTTCGTGAGCTCGCGCAGCTCGGCAGGAGTGGTCGAGGCAGCCATCAGATCTCCCCTCCCTCACGGGTGACGATCCGGCACTTCATCGGCAGCTTGTGCATCGCGCGGCGCAGGGCCTCGCGGGCCGTCGTCTCGTTCGGGTAGCTCATCTCGAACAGCACGCGGCCGGGCTTGACGTTGGCCACCCAGAACTCGGGCGAGCCCTTGCCGGAACCCATGCGGGTCTCGGCGGGCTTCTTGGTGAGCGGCCGGTCCGGGAAGACGTTGATCCACACCTTGCCACCGCGGCGGATGTGCCGGTTGATGGCGATACGCGCGGACTCGATCTGCCGGTTGGTGACGTAGGCGGGCTCCAGGGCCTGGATGCCGAGGTCACCGAAGGTCACCGCGGTGCCGCCCGTCGCCGCGCCTGTGCGGTGCGGCCGGTGCTGCTTGCGGTGCTTGACCTTGCGGGGGATGAGCATGGCTACTCCGCCCCTTCAGCACTCGGTGCGTCGACGACGGCCGTAGTGGTGCCTGCCGTGGCGGTGCCAGTGCCTGCCGCCTGCTCGGCGGCGGCGCGCCCGGCCTCGGTGCTGGTGCCCGTGGTGCCCGACGCTCCGGAACGGCGGCGCTGCGGACGCTCACGGCGCGGCCCGCGGTCGGCTGCGGGTGCCGCGGCGGGCGTGCCCTCGCGGCGGCCGCCGACGACGTCGCCCTTGTAGATCCACACCTTGACCCCGATGCGGCCGAACGTGGTGCGTGCCTCGAACAGGCCGTAGTCGATGTCGGCGCGCAGCGTGTGCAGCGGCACCCGACCCTCGCGGTAGAACTCCGAGCGCGACATCTCCGCGCCGCCGAGACGGCCGGAGCACTGCACCCGGATGCCCTTGACCTGCGGGCTGCGCATGGCCGACTGGATCGCCTTGCGCATCGCGCGGCGGAACGCCACGCGGTTGGACAGCTGCTCGGCCACGCCCTGCGCGACGAGCTGCGCGTCGGACTCGGCGTTCTTCACCTCGAGGATGTTGAGCTGCACCTGCTTCTTGGTGAGCTTCTCGAGGTTGCCGCGGATCCGGTCGGCCTCAGCGCCGCGGCGGCCGATGACGATGCCCGGCCGCGCGGTGTGGATGTCGACCCGGACGCGGTCGCGCGTGCGCTCGATCTCGACCTTGGAGATGCCCGCCCGCTCCATGCCCTTGGAGAGCATCTTGCGGATCTCGACGTCTTCCTTGACGTACTCGGCGTACTGCTTGTCGGCGTACCAGCGGGACTTCCAGTCGGTGGTGATGCCGAGCCGGAACCCGTGCGGGTTGATCTTCTGCCCCATCAGCGGGCCCTTCCCTTCGCACTGCCGCGGCCGGACTGTGCCCGTTGGGTTGTCTTCTTGGGCATCGACACGACCTCGACCGTGATGTGGCTCGTCCGCTTGCGGATCCGGTACGCGCGGCCCTGGGCCCGCGGTCGGATGCGCTTGAGCGTCGGACCCTCGTCCGCGATCGCCACGGCCACGACCAGCGAGTCGCGGTCCATGGCGTGGTTGTTCTCCGCGTTGGCCGCGGCGCTCGCGACCACCTTGTAGACCGGGGTGGCGGCGGCCTGCGGCAGGTACCGCAGCAGGTCCAGCGCCTCGCCGACCGGGCGACCCTTGATCAGGGCCGCCACTCGCCGAACCTTGGTCGGCGACATGTGTACGTACCGCGCGATCGCGCGCGCCCTGGCGGGCGCGTCGGCGGAGCTTGTGGCTTCTTCAGCCATCTCTCTCTCCTCCTCTGCCAGCCCGCTCAGCGCCTGCGCGCTTTGCGGTCGTCCTTGATGTGGCCACGGAAGGTTCGCGTAGGAGCGAACTCGCCGAGCTTGTGGCCCACCATCGCGTCGGAGACGAAGACCGGCACGTGCTTGCGGCCGTCGTGCACCGCAATCGTGTGGCCGATCATGTCCGGGATGATGGTGGAGCGGCGTGACCACGTGCGGATCACGGTCTTCTTGCCCGACTCGTTGAGCACGTCCACCTTCTTGAGCAGGTGGTCGTCCACGAACGGGCCCTTCTTCAGGCTGCGCGGCATTGGCTTGACCTCCTACTC
>DASWUV010000251.1:0-7866 GCA_036401495.1 Pseudonocardia sp.
GCCGCCCGCCCTGCCCCGCGGGGGCGCACCTCGGGCGGCCGGCCACAGGCTAGCCCGGACCTCCGACAGTCGAACACAGCGGTGATGGGCCTCACCGGTTACGCGGTTGGCGCCCCGGCCGACCGCCGCTCGCACACACCGTCGGTGGTCGACACACACGCCCCGCAATGTGTGCGGAACCCGTTGGGTGTGTGCGAGCGCCGATGTGCGGCTACCGGTGTGGCCAGCTCTGCGGCGGCAGGTTGGGCGGAAACGGCTGGCGTGGGGTGGGCGGGGGGCCCGGCGGCGGCGGGGTCCAGCCACCCTGCCCGCCGTGGTGGCGCACCGCCACCGTCAGCGCCTCCGGATGCCCGACGGCCTTACGGCGCGCCCGGATCACCTCGGCCAGCGCCTCGTCGTGCCACTGCCGTCCCATGGGCCCGATGGCGCCGCGGGCCATGCGCGCCCGCAGGAACGCCAGGTCGGTCACGGCCTCCTGGTAGTGGGAGACGGCCTTCTCTACCGCGCGCCCCGACCGTTTCCGCACGGCCGCGCGCCAGCCGCGCCGCCCCGCGAGGCTCGACAGCAGGGTCACCTCGCTCGGCGCGATCCAGCCCGCGGCCGCGAACCCCGGCAGCTGCTGGGCGATCACCTTCTGCTCGCGCTTGCGCTGCCACACCACGATCGTGACCACCGCGGCGAACAGCGGCACCATGATGAAGCCGTAGACGATCAGGAACGCGCCGCCGTCGAACAGCGAAGCCGAGCTGTTCCAAGTCGCGTGCAGGAGCACGGCAATCGCGTAGCCGCCGAGCACGTAGAAGGGGCGCGCGGCGGCGTTGCGGCTGTTCGCGGCGATGCCCGCGCCGATGCCGGTCATCGCGGTGAACAGCGGGTGGGCAAAAGGAGACAGCACACCGCGCAGGATCAGCACGGATAGCACGCCACCGCCCATCGCCGACTGCTCGGAGAACGCCCGGCCGAAGTAGAGGATGTTCTCGGTGAACGCGAAGCCCGCCGCGGTCAGCCCGGCGTAGACGACGCCGTCGATGATCCCGTCGAACTCGCGGCGGCGGAAGATCAGCAGCCCGACGAGGAACGAGCCCTTGAGACCCTCCTCGACGAGCGGGGCGACCACGATGGAGCCGACGACGTCGCCGCTGCCGCGGCCCAGCAGCTGGTCGGCGACGTACGCCGCGCTGGAGTTGATCAGCAGCGCGGACAGGGCCGCGAAGCACGCACCCCACAGGAACGCGATGAGCAGCAGCCTGGGCGGTTCGGGCTCCCACCGGTCGATCCAGAGGAACGTCGCGACGACCGGCCCGACGGGCAGCAGCGCACAGAGCGCTCCCACCACGACACCGCCCGCGCCGAGGCTCGTGCCGAACAACCCGAGCACGACCAGGCCGCAAAACCCGAGCGCGACGAGGCCGATCACCGGCGCGAGGACGCCCCGGCGCTGCCGTTGCTGAGTGGGGAGTGCTGCAGTGGGGCCGCCGGTCATCCAGATGCCCGTGGCCTGCGTCATGGCGCAACAGCCTACGGGGCGCGCGGTGGGTCGGGTCCGTCCGGATCGTCGGGTGTGCGGCAGCAGTGTTCCAGCCACAACGCCCCACCGACGAGCACGAGCGCGCACACCAGCCCGACCGCCGCCGCTGCCGTGTCGGACGCGGCGGCCGCGACCGTCGCGCTCTGCGGCGCGGTGTAGACGATGAGGCCGGTCCACGCGCCGACGACGACGGCGCCCGCGACGGACGACGCCTTCGCCAGCATCACCGCCCGCGCGGCGACCAGCGGCTGGACGGGGGTGGTGCCGGGCTCCCGGCGGATCCGGGACCGCAGCGCGCGGCCGCCGATCGCCTCCGCGAGGCCGAGCACTCCCAGCGTTACGCCCCCGAACAGCGGAAATCCCGGCAGCGACGCGTAGGTCAGCCGGACGACGAGGTTCATCAGCACGGCCACGACGAGCGCGATGGCGAGCAGGTCACGGGGTCGGGTCGGGGTCATCGGGCCAACACCAGGTCGTCCCGGCGGCGCAGGCCCTGCTCGGCATCGGGGCCGAGCGCCGCGAGCAGCGCTGCGACGCGACCGTGACCCGGCAGAATCGCGTCCGGGTCGACGTCCAGCCACGGCCGCAGCACGGTGGCGCGCTCGGGCGTGCCGGGGTGCGGCAGGAGCAGCTCGGGATCGGTGCTGCAGACGTCGTCAACGGTCACGACGTCGACGTCGAGGGTGCGCGGGCCCCACCTGATCGCCCTGATGCGCCCGGACGCGTCCTCCAGCGCCTGGCCGCGGCGCAGCCATCCCCACGCGTCGATGTCGGGGTCGGCGACGAGGAGGACGGCGTTGAGGAAGTCGTCCTGCGCCACGCCACCCCACGGCGCCGTCTCGTAGACCGGGGACGCCGCGACCAGCACGTCGGCCAACCCGGCGACCGCGGCGCGCAGGTGCGCGAACCGGTCCCCGAGGTTCGACCCGAGCGACAGCACCGCCGCCGTCACCGAGTGTCCTCCCGGCGGGAGCGGTAGGCGATCACGGCGACGTCGGCGAAGTCGAGGGGGATCGGCGCTTGCGGCTTGTGCAACGTGACCTCGACGGCGAGCACGCGCCCGTCCGCCAGCACCCCGTCCGCGATGCGCGCGGCGACGGTCTCGATGAGGTTGTACGGCTCGCCCGCCACGATCGCCGCCGCGCGCTCGGCCAGCTCGCCGTAGTGGAGCGTGTCGACGAGGTCGTCCGAAGCGGCAGCGGCGGCGAGATCCATCCACACGGTGATGTCGACGACGAAGTCCTGGCCGTCGCGGCGCTCGTGGTCGAAGACGCCGTGGTACCCGCGCACCCGCAGGCCACGCAGCTCGATCCGGTCCGTCTCCGGTCGATCTGCGCTGTTCACGGCGGGTTTTCTCCGGCGGTGCGGGCGCGGGAGGCGCCGAGGTTGATTGCGGTCGCGACGGCGACGGCGTCCAGCGACGAGGCGACGTCGTGCACCCGTACCCCCCAGGCGCCCCGGTCGGCGGCGAGCCCGGTGATCACCGCGGTGGCGACGTCGCGCCCGGCGGGCGGCCGCGGCGCGCCGTCGGCGTCGGCGAGCAGATGCCCGAGGAACCGCTTGCGCGACGCCCCTATCAGCACCGGGAACCCGAGCGCGACGAGCACGTCCAGCCGCCGGAGCAGCGCCCAGTTGTGGGAAGCGCCCTTGGCGAAGCCCAGCCCGGGGTCGAGCACGATCAGCGAAGGGTCGACGCCCGCCAGCACCACCGCGTCGACGCGGGCCACGAGCTCGGCGCGCACCTCACCGATGACGTCCTCGTAACCGACGGGCGCATCAGCCCCGCCGCGCCAATGCATCAGCACCCACGGGATCCGGGCCGCGGACACGACCGACGCCATACCCGGGTCGGCCAGTCCGCCGGAGACGTCGTTGACAGCACCGCCCCGGCCTCGATGGCCGCGGCCGCAACCGCGGCGCGGCTGGTGTCGACGCTGACCGGCACGCCGTGCGCCACGAGGTCGGCGATCACCGGCAGCACCCGCGCCCGCTCGGTGGCCGCATCGATCCGCGTCGCCCCCGGCCGCGTGGACTCCCCGCCGACGTCGACGAGGTCGGCGCCCGCCTCGCGCAGGGCGATGCCGTGGCGCACCGCGTCGTCGCGGTCGAAGAACTGCCCTCCGTCGGAGAACGAGTCGGGCGTGACGTTCAGGACGCCGAGCACCGCGCAGCGCCCGAGCCGTGGCAGGGCCGCCATGCCCGTCACCTGTCCCGCATCAACGACAGCGCCTCCGCGCGCGAGGTGGGCGAGCTCTGGAAGATGCCGCGCACCGCCGAGGTGGTGGTGCGCGAACCCGGCTTGCGGATGCCGCGCATTCCCATGCAGAGGTGCTCCGCGTCGATCACGACGATCACGCCGCGCGGCTCGAGCTTGCGCATCATCGCGTCCGCGACCTGGGCGGTGAGGCGTTCCTGGACCTGGGGGCGCCGGGCGTAGAGGTCGACGACGCGCGCCAGCTTGGAAAGGCCCGTCACCCTGCCGTTCACCCCGGGGATGTAGCCGACGTGCGCTATGCCGTGGAACGGCACCAGGTGGTGCTCGCAGCTGGAGAAGATCGGGATGTCCTTGACCAGGACGAGCTCCTGGTGCTGCTCGTCGAACGTCTTGTCCAACACGGAGTCGGGATCGACGTAGAGGCCCGCGAAGATCTCCTCGTAGGCCCTCGCCACCCGGGCAGGGGTATCCCGGAGACCCTCGCGGTCGGGATCCTCACCCACAGCGATGAGCAGCTCACGGATGGCCGCCTCGGCGCGGGCACGGTCCACGCCCTGAGGCCGGACCCCGTTGGTCGATGCGCTCAGCGGGAGCCGTCCTCGTTGCGGCCGCCCGGGTCGTGGTGGTCCTTGGCGGAGCTCCCGTTGCCGTTGGCACCTTCCTGCTGGGCGGGAACGCCCCACGGTTGCTGCTGGTGCTCCGGCGGCGGCCACTGCTGACCCGCGGGCGTGGTGGCCGGGCGCCATCCGGGCGGGGCGCCGTAGTTCTTCGGCACCGAGTTCGGCTGCTGCGGTGACGGCGCCGGGTACGCGGGCGTCCACGTCGGCTGGGGGTGGGACGGATAGCCGCCGCCGTAGGGCTGCTGCGGTGCGCCGTTCCCGCCGCCGGGGTAGGAGCCGACCGGCGTCGGCTCGCGGTCGCTGACCGGCGGCCACGGCTCACCGCGCTCCTTCGCCAGCTCGGCAGGCGTGCTGATGGGCGGCTTGTCCGAAGGCGTGCGGCCACCGAAGTCGTTGAACGCCGTGATGCGCGGCCGCTTCTCGACGCGGTCGAAGATGCGCTCGAGGTCCTTGCGGGTGAGCGTCTCCTTCTCCAACAGCTCGCGCACGAGGTCGTCGAGGACGTCGCGGTAGGTGTTGAGGATCTCCCACGCCTCGGTGTGCGAAGCCTCGATGAGCTTGCGCACCTCCTCGTCGATCTCGTGGGCGACCTCGAGCGAGTAGTCGGGCTGGTTGCCCATCGAGCGGCCGAGGAACGGGTCGCCCTGCTCGCGGCCGTAGCGCACCGCGCCGAGTCGGGCGCTCATGCCGTACTCGGTGACCATCGCGCGGGCGATCTTGGTGGCCTGGTCGATGTCGGACGATGCCCCCGTGGTGGGCTCGTGGAAGACCAGCTCCTCCGCGCTGCGTCCGCCCATCGCGAACACCAGGCGGCCGATCATCTCCGAGCGCGTCATCAGGCCCTTGTCGTCCTCGGGGACGACGAGGGCGTGGCCGCCGGTGCGTCCGCGCGGGAGGATCGTGAGCTTGTAGACCGGCTCCAGGTCGGGCATGGCCCACGCGGCGAGCGCGTGGCCGCCCTCGTGGTAGGCCGTGATCTTCTTCTCCTGCTCGGAGATGATCTTGCCCTTGCGTCGGGGGCCGCCGACGACGCGGTCGACCGACTCCTCCAGCGCGACCTCGGTGATCAACGTGCCGTTCTCGCGGGCGGTGAGCAGCGCGGCCTCGTTGATCACGTTCGCGAGGTCGGCGCCGGACATCCCGACCGTGCGCTTGGCCAGGCCGTCGAACGAGACATCAGGGGCGAACGGCTTGCCCTTCGCGTGCACCGCGAGGACCGCGCGCCGGCCGGCGAGGTCGGGGGCGTCGACAGGGATCTGCCGGTCGAAGCGGCCGGGGCGGAGCAGCGCGGGGTCGAGGATGTCGGGCCGGTTGGTGGCCGCGATCAGGATGATGCCGCCGCGCGCGTCGAAGCCGTCCATCTCGACGAGCAGCTGGTTGAGCGTCTGCTCGCGCTCGTCGTGGCCGCCGCCGAGGCCCGCGCCGCGCTGGCGGCCGACCGCGTCGATCTCGTCGACGAAGATGATGCAGGGCGAGTTCTGCTTGGCCTGCTCGAACAGGTCGCGTACGCGGGAGGCGCCGACGCCGACGAACATCTCGACGAAGTCCGACCCCGAGATCGTGTAGAAGGGCACGCCCGCCTCGCCCGCGACCGCGCGCGCCAGCAGGGTCTTGCCGGTGCCGGGCGGCCCGTAGAGCAGGACGCCCTTCGGGATCTTCGCGCCGAGCGCCTGGTAGCGGCCGGGGTTCTGCAGGAAGTCCTTGATCTCGTACAGCTCTTCGACGGCCTCATCGGCCCCTGCGACGTCGGCGAACGTGGTCTTCGGATGGTCCTTGCTCAGCTGCTTCGCCTTGGACTTGCCGAAGCTCATCACCCGGTTGCCGCCGCCCTGGGCGTTGTTCATCATCCAGAACAAGATCAACAGGACGATACCGAGGGGGACGATGAAGATCAGCATCTGGCTCAGGAACGAGTCCTGGTGCACCAGCGTGTTGAACGTGGGCTTGTTGCTCGCCGTCTCCAGCGCGGAGACGATTGCGCCGCTCGTGTCGGCCGGGTACTGGGTGATGATCTGCGTGCTGCCCTCGACCTCGTTGGTCAGCGTGAGCCGCAGCCGCTGCTCGCGGTCCTCGACGAGGGCGCTCTTGACGTTGCCGTTCTGGATTTGGGAAAGCGCGACCGAGGTGTCGACCGAGGTGTAGCCGCGCGTGTCGTCGAACAGCACGCTGAAGGCGAAGAAGACCAGGACCGCAGCGAGGATCCAGATCAGAGGGTTACGGAGCAGGCGCTTGCGGTCCATGCAGCTTCGGCCTGACGGCCTTCACCTTCCCAGACGAGATCCTCTTTCGTGGCACGGCGCTGACCGGTCCCCGAGTCCACCAGGATAGCGGACCTGCGCCGCGACATTCCGGTGACGCAATGTCCGGGCAACGAGCGGTTCGCACCCCGTGTTCCCGGGCCGGTCGCCACAGCCAGTATCGGCTAGTGGCAGCGGGTCGTGGAGCGCGGTTCGCCCTGGGCGTGACCCTGCACAGGGCATCGGCACAGTGGGCGGCGCCCGCGTCTTCGAACCCCCCAGCGGCGTATGGTCCTCGACCAGCTTGGCTACGACGGGCGCGAGGTCTGGACGTCTTCCGAGTACCCGCGCCGCGTCAGGCGTAGACCTTCGGGTCGAGCGTGCCGATGAACGGCAGGTCGCGGTAGCGCTCGGCGTAGTCCAAGCCGTAGCCGACGACGAACTCGTTGGGGATGTCGAACCCGACATAGCGCACCGGCACGTCGACCCTGATCGCGTCGGGCTTGCGCAGCAGCGTGCACACCTCGAGCGACGCGGGTTGGCGGGAGCGGAGGTTGCCCAGCAGCCAGGACAGGGTCAGCCCGGAGTCGATGATGTCTTCGACGATGAGGACGTCGCGGCCCGCGATGTCGCGGTCGAGGTCCTTGAGGATGCGCACCACGCCCGACGACGAGGTGGCCGAGCCGTAGGAGGTCACCGCCATGAACTCCAGCTGCACCGGCACCGGCAGGGCGCGGGCGAGGTCGGTCATGAACATGACCGCGCCCTTGAGCACGCCGACGAGCAGCAGGTCCGAGCCGCCGTCCTCGGGATAGTCCTTCGCGATGGTCTCGGCGAGCTCAGCGGTCTTGGTGCGGATCGCCTCCGCGGTCACGAGCGTGGTGGCGATGTCCCCGTCGTACACGGTGGGCGTGCTCCCTTCGAAGCGCTCACCGGGCCGATGACCACCGGACCGGGCGGATGCCGAGCCTGCCACGGGCGCGGACAAGCTCCAACCCGCCCGGAACCGCAACACCGCCGCGGTCGGGCCCCTGACCTGCAAGGACGTCGGCGGCCCTGAGCTGCGCGTCGGTGAGGCCGGTCACACCAGCGGCGGCGAGCCACGCGCGCAACACGCGCCTGCGGAGGGCGGGCGGGGCGTCGGCGAGGGTGGCGAGGTCCAACTCGGGCGGCGCCTCGGCGGGGCCGTCCGCCGGGGCGGGTTTGGGCTCGGGGGTGGGAGCGGGCCCTGGGCCGGGCGGGGTCACCGCAGCGGGCAGGCCCTCG
>DASWUV010000252.1:0-17502 GCA_036401495.1 Pseudonocardia sp.
CGAGATGCGTGCCTCTGCGGCAGCCGACGTGGCCGCGTTGCTGGCCAAGGCCCACGAGGACGCCGAAGCGCACCGGCACGACGTCGAGCAGGACCTCATCGAGCGCTCCACAGCTCTCGACCGGAAGGCCGCGGAGCGCACGGCCGCCGTGGCCGCCCGCGAGCAGCAGGTGAGCAACGAGCTGGAGTCCCGCCGCGAGGAGGGGGAACGGATGCGCAACGCCGCGCTCACGGAGGCGGAGCGGATCAGGCGCGACGCCCAGTCCGACGCGGGCCGTATGCGGGAGGCGGCCGAGCTCGAAGGCCGCACCCTGCGCGCGGCGGCCGCCGCCGAGGCCGACCGCCTCGGGGCGATCCAGAAGCGCGCCCACGAGGAGCTCGCCAAACTCGACCGCAAGCTGGCCGAGGCGCTCGCTTCACCGTAGGTGATGGATTCGCTACCGTCGTGGGTGAACTCCGCACCCGGGGGTGGCGATGGCGAATGTCCAACCGTCCGACGCGGAAGTCGCGGAGGCGGTCGCGCGCACCGGCTACGTCTACACCGACCCCATCGGGGACCCCGTGGTGCCCGGCATCAGCGCCGTCGACCCCGATCGTGTGCTCGACGTGCCGCCGCCGACCTGGGGTGTGGAGCCAACCCGGCGTGATCAGGCCGCGATGGCCGCAGGCGCTCGATGATCGACCTCGACGACGATGCGCACACCGCGGCGCAACGCGGCTGGGGCGCGGGCTGGCCGTCCTGCGACGGCGCCGGGGTCGCGGGCCTCGCCGTGGTGCGGGGGCCCGTGTCCGGCGTGGGGGTGTCGGTGCACCGGCGGCTGGCGCGGCTGGTCGCGCTCCTGATCGCCGCGACCGAGGAGCGGGGCTACCTGCTGCGCGCGGGCGAGTGCTGGGGGTACGTCTGCCGCGCGATCGCAGGCACCTCGGCGCCAGGGCACCACAGCTGGGGTCTGGCCGTCGACATCAACGCGCTGTCCAACCCCTACCGGTTCCCGCGCTGCACCGACCTGCCGACGTGGACGCCGCTGCTGTGGAACCGCTACGGCTTCGCGTGGGGCGGCAACGACAACGAGGACGGCCAGAACGGCAAGGCCGACTCCATGCACTTCGAGTTCATGGGCACTCCCGCCGACGCCGACGCGATGACCGCGCTGGCGCTGTTCGAGCTCACCGGACCGCTTGCGGAGTCCGTCTCCGCGAGCCGCCGAAAGGACGATCCCGTGGCCGTCATCCCCATCAATCTCGGTAGCGACGGCACGTTCCGGTCGGCTGTGATGGCCGAGGCGGGCGGCGACTCCATCGTCGTCGCCAGGGCATGGATCACCGTCGCCTCAACGTGGGGGCGCACGGCGTACACCGTCACCGCGCTCGACGGCGTGGGCCGACCGATGACCCAACAGCGCTTCGACGTGCCGAACAACGCGACCCGCGTGATGGAGCTGCCCAGTGGGTGCAAGCTCGTCACCCTCGAGGGCAAGGCCGACCCGAACGCCATCCCCGCGGCCGCGTTGATCAGCTTGAACCGCTGAGGGGGTGATCGTCGGGAGCCGCAGGGGAGGGCTGACGGGTGATGGGCGCGAGCCGCACGTGGGGGCGGGAGCGGAAGCAGTGGTGTGCGGGTCAAGGCGATCTCCGATCGACCCTGGCGTGAAGATCGCCGCGAGCCGCACGTACGGGCGCGTGCTGAAGCGGTGGTGTGCGGGTCGTGGTGATCTCCGGCGGTGCCGCCGCGCGCCGCAATCCGCGATCGGCAGTTGTCCCGCGCGCTCCAGTATGCGGTTCGCGCTGATCTCGCTCGATCCATGGACGAGATCGCTTCGAGCCGCGCGGCAGGTCGCGTGCGGGAGCCGTTGGTGTGCAATTCGCAGGGATGTTGTCCATCGACGGAACCGCGGGCGCGTCGTCCTCGTCCAATCTCGCATGGACGATCGTCTCCCCTTTCGCGGATCCGTCGCCGTTGCCTGCGGCGTGGTGACCCGGGCCGTGCTGCGCGGGCCGCGCTTTCGGAGGTTGCTCCCCGACGTCTACGTCCGCGCCGACGTCGAGGTCGATCTCGTCGTGCGGTCGCTCGGCGCCGCCGTGCTGGTCGGCGACCGCGGCGTGCTCGGCGGATACTCGGCGGCCGAACTGCTCGGGGCGTCGTGCGGACAGCGCACCGCGCCCGCGGAGGTGATCGTCCCCGGTCGGCGTCGAGCTCCTCCGGGACTGCTCGTGCGCGAGGAGGACGTTCCGGTCGGCGAGCGATGGCGGGTGGACGGGACTGTCGTCACCTCGCCCGTCCGCACGGCGCTGGACATCGCGTGCCGGGGATCGCTGGTCGAGGCGGTGGCGGGGGTCGACGCGCTGGCCCACCGGTTCGGCTTCCCGCCTCAGGACGTCGTGCGCTGCGCCTACCAGCACCCGGGCAGGCGTGGCGCAGCGCGGCTGCCGGAGGTGCTGCGGCTGACCGACCCACGAGCGGACTCACCCATGGAGACCCGCATCCGGCCGGCCATCGTGCTCGCGGGACTGCCCGTTCCCCAGCTGCAGTACCCGGTCGGTCCCTATCGGCTGGACATGGCGTACCCCGACCTCATGCTCGCCGTCGAGTACGACGGTCGGGAACACCTCACCAGCATCGCGCCATCCAGTCGACGGTCCGACGCGAGCTGCTGATCGCCGCGAGCCGCACGGGAGGGCTGCCGTGACGTTCCTGCTGTGCGGTTGGCGGCGATCTTCGGCCACGTGGGCTTCCGCCAATCGGGCCCCCGCCACGCGAGTGTCCGCCCTGCGGGCCTTAGCCGTCGAGGTAGGCCGCCAGGCCCGCTCGTCCGCCCTCGCGTCCGAAGCCCGACTCGCCGAACCCGCCGAACGGGCTCGTGGGGTCGAACCGGTTGAACGTGTTGGCCCACACCACGCCTGCGCGCACGTGTTGCGCGGTCCACAGGGCCTTGGCGCCCTTGTCCGTCCACACCCCCGCCGACAGGCCGTAGGGCGTGTTGTTCGCCTTGGCGACCGCCTCCGCGGGCGTGCGGAACGTCAGCACCGACAACACCGGGCCGAAGATCTCCTCGCGGGCCACGCGCATCGTCTGCTCCACATCCGAGAACACCGTCGGCGGGAAGAACAGGCCGCGCTCGGGCAGCGGGCACGGGCTCGTCCAGCGGGTGGCGCCCTCTTCGTCGCCCGCCGCGGCGAGATCGACGATCCGGTCCAGCTGGGCCCGGGAGTTGATCGCCCCGACGTCGGTGTTCTTGTCCAGCGGGTCGCCGACCCGCAGCGCCGTGATCCGGGCGAGCAGCAGCTCCATGAGCTCGTCGGCGATCGACTCCTGCACGAGCAGCCGCGAGCCCGCGCAACACACCTCGCCCTGGTTGAAGAAGCTCCCCTCGACGATGCCCTCGACGGCCTGGTCCAGCGGCGCGTCGTCGTAGACGATGTTGGCGGCCTTGCCGCCGAGCTCCAGCGTCAACCGCTTCCCGGTGCCCGCGAGTCGCCGCTGGATCTCCTTGCCCACGGCGGTCGACCCGGTGAAGGCGACCTTGTCGACGCCGGAGTGGCCGACGACGGCCGCGCCGACGTCGCCCGCGCCCGGCAGCACGTTGAGCACGCCATCGGGCAGCCCGGCCTCGGCGGCGATCTCGGCGAGCACCAGCGCGGTGAGCGGCGTCGTCTCGGCGGGCTTGAGCACGATCGTGTTGCCCGTCGCGAGCGCGGGGGCGATCTTCCACGCGGCCATGAGCAGCGGGAAGTTCCACGGGATCACCGCACCGACCACGCCGAGCGGGCGCGGGGAGGGGCCGAGACCCGCGTACTCCAGCTTGTCGGCCCACCCCGCGTGGTGGAACAGGTGCGCCGCGGCCGTCGGCACGTCGACGTCGCGGGACTCGCGGATCGGCTTGCCCGTGTCGAGGGTCTCCAGCACCGCCAGCTCCCGCGCCCGCTCGGCGACGATCCGCGCGATCCGGAACAGGTACTTGGCCCGCTCGGTGCCCGACATCGGCCCCCACGTCGTGTCGTAGGCGCGGCGGGCCGCGGCGACCGCGCGGTCCACGTCGTCGGCCGCGGCCGTGCCGACTTCGGCCAGCACTTCCTCGGTGGCCGGGTTCAGGGTCTTCAGCGGCGCACCGCCGCCGTCGATGAACGCGCCGTCCACGAAGGGGCGGTAGGCGGCTTTCAGGCTCGCGGGCGCGGTGGACTCCAGTGCGGGCGCGTAGGTCCAGGTGGTCATGTCAGGCCGTCCCGATGTAGCGGGCGGCGGCGTAGTGGCCCTCGGTCTGGGCGCGACGCTGTCGCAGCAGGTCGTTGAGGAGGGAGGACGCGCCGAAGCGGAACAGGTCGGGGGTGAGCCACGCGGGGCCTGCCACCTCGTTGACGGCGACGAGGTGGCGCACCGCGTCCTTGGCCGTCCGGATCCCGCCCGCGGCCTTCACCCCGCGGTGCTCGCCGGTGGCGCGGTGCCAGTCCCGCACCGCCTGCAGCAGGACCTGGACGACGGGCAGGGTCGCGGCCGGGGAGATCTTGCCGGTCGACGTCTTGATCACGTCGGCACCCGCGAGCAGCGCGAGCCACGACGCCCTGCGCACGTCGTCGTAGCCCGCCAGCTCGCCGGTCTCCAGGATGACCTTGAGATGGGCCCGGCCGCAGGCGTGTCTCACCGCGACGATCTCGTCGTAGACCTGGCCGTAGCGCCCGGTGAGGAACGCGCCGCGGTCGATCACCATGTCGATCTCGGCGGCACCCGCGTCGACGGCGAGCGCGGTGTCGGCCAGCTTGACCGCCAGGGACGACCTGCCCGAGGGAAACGCCGTGGCCACCGCCGCGACGACCACTCCCGAGCCCGCGAGCCGCTCGACCGCGACGCCTGCGAGATCGGGGTACACGCAGACGGCGGCGACCGGCGGGACGTCCGGGTGCTCGGGGTCGGGCCGCATCGCCTGCACGCACAGCGACCGGACGCGTCCCGGGGTGTCGGCGCCCTCCAGCGTCGTCAGGTCGATCATGGAAACGGCCATGTCGAGCGCCTGGAGCTTCGCGCCTGCCTTGATGGAGCGGGTCGCGAGGACCGCCGACCGGCGCTCGAGCCCCACCTGGTCGACGCCGGGCAGCCCATGCAGGAAGCGCCGCAGCGACGTCTCGTCGCGCACCACGTCGGCAAGCGGCGCCGGGACGGTGGTGGTCACCCGTGAAGTCTAGGTCGCGGGCAGGGTTTCAGGTTGTGTTGTGCAGCCGGACCACGCCGACCGTGACGTCCTCCAGTCCTCCGCGATCAAAGTCCCGCCGCAGCTGGTCGGCTTTGATCGTGGCAGTAAGACCGTCGAAAGGCCCATGGGCGTCGACCTCGCCCGTCTGGGGATCGACGGCGAGTACGACGTAGCCGTCGCACTGCGTGAGCTTCTCGGCGGCGGCGACGAGCGTCGCGTCGTCAGAAGTCGGGTAGTCCGGCACCGGATCACCTCCTGGTCATTAGTACAGCGTCACCGGCGCCCTCGGCGTCACAGTGTTTGCACCAGACCACCCGTTCGGGGCAGGGTGAAATCGTCCACCGATCACCGAAGGTGCCAACGTCAGGACGGTGAGCGTATGGATCGGAGGACCCGCGCGGTCAACGTGACGCTCCTGGCACTCTTCGTGATCGCCACGTTCAGCGGCGGTCTGGCGTTCACGCTCGGCTCGGCGCCCCTCGCGTCGGTGGTGGTGGCGGTGCACGGCGCGTCCGGTTTAGGCCTTCTCCTGCTCGTCCCGGTGAAGATCCCGATCATCCGCCGTGGCCTCCGGAGGCGTGGAAGATCACGCAAGGTGATCAGTTGGACGTTGTCTGTGCTGGTCGCGGGCGCGATCGGCGGCGGCCTACTGCATGCGCTTCGCGGCTTCGTCCCGGTGTTGGGCCTCCTGCCCATGCAGATCCACGTCGGCGCGGCGTTGCTCGCCGCGGTGCTGTTGGCTGGACACGTCGTCCCGTATCGGCATCGGCGGTGGCCGCTGGTGCGCAGGATCGACCTCCATCGGCGAGCGGCGCTGCAAGGAGCGGCCATCGTCGCGGGCGCCGCCGCGCTCAAGATCGTCGCGCCGGGACTGCCGCGGCGGTTCACGGGCTCGCACCGGATCGACGCGGCCGCGATGCCCGTCACCATCTGGCTGTTCGACCCCGTGCTGCGGTTGGACGCGACGGCGTGGCGGCTGCGGCTGCCCAGCGGGCCGCTGGATCTGGCGGGCCTGGCTGCGCTTCCCCAGACGAGCGTCCGCGCGGTGCTCGACTGCACGGGCGGTTGGTGGGCCGAGCAGGTGTGGAGCGGGGTGCGGTTGGCCGACCTCGGCTTGCCCGCCTCCGCGTCCGTGGACGTCGTGTCGGCCACCGGGTACCGCCGTCGGCTGCCCGTGTCCGACGCCGCGACGGCACTGTTGGCGACCCACGCGGGCGGTGAGCCGCTGACCGACGGCCACGGCGGCCCCGCGCGCCTCGTCGTGCCGGGCAGGCGCGGGTTCTGGTGGGTGAAGTGGGTGGTGGCCGTCGAGGGGACCGACGAGCCGTGGTGGCTGCAGCCGCCGGTGCCCCTGCAGTGAGTGCTGGACATCAGAGCGACCGGTGCATGACGTGCAGGCCGACGTAGCCCAGTGTCGGGTGGTGGAACGCCTCGGGCACCGTCGCGAGCACGCTGAAGCCCAGCGAGCGCCACAGCCGCACGGCCCCGGTGTTCGTCTCGACCACGGCGTTGAACTGCATCGCGCGGTACCCGTCGGTGCGGGCGCGCTCCAGAGCGGCGGTGCCCAGCGCCCGTCCGACGCCCTGCCCCGCGTGGGCGGGATCGACCATGAAGCCTGCGTTCGCGACGTGCGCTCCGGGGCCCGCTTGGTTCGGCGCGATCTTGGCCGTGCCCAGCACCGTCTCCCCTTCGACGGCGACGAGCGTGCGCGCCGGCGGCGGGGCGAGCCAGATCGCGCGAGCCGCGCCGACGTCGATGTCGCGGGGCCAGGTGTAGGTCTCGCCCGCCCGGACGATGGCGCGGAGGAACGGCCAGATCGCCGCCCAGTCGTCGGTGGTCGCGTCGCGGATGTGCACAGCCGACGCTATCGCCCGTGCGCGGAAACAGTCGCGCTGGCGACCTTTTCCGCGCACGACCCCGATAGCCTGCGCACCCATGGACGTCCGGGTCGTCGATCACCCTCTGGCCAGAGCGCGGCTGTCGACGATGCGCGACGCGCGCACCGACAACGCCACATTCCGGGCCGCGCTGCGCGACCTCACGCTCATGCTGATCTACGAGGCGACCCGGGGCGCCCCCGAGGTGACGATGCCGCTGCACACGCCCGTCGCGCGCACCGTCGGGTACCGGCTGGCCAACCCGCCGTTGCTGGTGCCGGTGCTGCGGGCCGGGTTGGGCATGGTCGACGCCGCGCAGGCCCTCATGCCGGAAGCCCAGACGGGGTTCGTGGGCGTTGCCCGCGACGAGGAGACGCACCAGCCGATGCCCTACATGGAGTCGCTGCCCGACTCGCTCGCGGGGCGTCCGGTGTTCGTGCTCGACCCGATGCTCGCGACGGGGGGCTCGATGGCGCACACGATCGGCCTGCTCACCGAGCGCGAGTCGACCGACGTCACCGCGATCTGCGTGCTCGCCGCCCCCGAGGGCATCGCGCGCCTGCGTGACAGCGGCTTGCCGGTGCGGGTGGTCACCGCGAGCATCGACGAGCGACTCAACGACTCGGCCTACATCGTGCCCGGTCTCGGGGACGCGGGGGACCGGCTCTTCGGGGCGGTGTAGGCGGCTCGGTGCCGTGTCGGCCGTAGGGCGCCTCGGTGCTGTGCACGATCGGCCATCTCGGCGGGCCGAAACGCACGACTCACCCTTGGGGGGTGGGGCGCCAGCCTGCCAACACCGTCCGCACGGCGGCCTCGAACCGCCCGGCCGCGCCCGGCGGCAGGAAGCCCCGCAGCTGCAGCGACACCCACCCGTGTGCGGTCGCCCAGAGCGCGAGCGACACCGTCGCGCGGTCGGTGTCGGGGCGCAGCGCCCCCTCCTCGACGGCCCGCTCGACGGCCGCGCGCAGCGGCCCCAGCGCTGTGCCCGCCACCGTGCGGCTGACCGCCTCCGCCGACAGCAGCGTCGGACCCGCGAACATCAGCCCGAACAGGTGCGGGTCGTCCAGCGCGCTGTCGCGGTAGGCGCCGATCGTGCGCACGATGTCGTCGAGCGCGTCACCGTCGGGGGGCAGGCTGGACATGCGGCGGCCGAGTTGTCGGAACGCCTCGTCGAACAGCGCCGTGACCAGCCCGTTCTTGCCACCGAACAGCGCGTACACGGCGGTCGTCGAGGTTTCGCAGTCGCGGGCGAGGGTGCGCAGGCTCAGCGCCTCCGAGCCGCCTTCGGAGACGAGGGAACCGGCCCGCTCCAGCAAGCGGGCGCGCAGCTTCTCGTCGTGGACCTTCGGACGAGCCATGCCGCAGGTTAACGCGGGCCCCGACGCCACGATCGAGACAGTGGCGGCCTCCCGGCGCTCCGTTGCGGGGTGGCCCGCGCCGCTGTGCCGGATGTGCTGCAGGCCGCCTGCCTGGGCCAGCCCGGTCAGCCCATGACGGTCGCGGCGAGGGTCGCGGCCAACTCGGCGCAGGCCGCTCTGGCCGCGGCGTCGGGCGCGCCGAGCACCTGCACGGGGGGCGCCACCCGCTGCCACCCCAACCCGCCCGCGATCGTCTCGACCGCCGTACTGGCCCCGGCCGTGTCCAGGTTCCCGTGCACGTAGAGGCCGTAGGGCAGGCCACGCGTGTCGTCGGCGCATGGGTAGTAGACGACGTCGAAGAAGTGCTTCAGCGCGCCGGACATGTAGCCGATGTTGGCCGGGGTGCCCAGCAGGATGGCGTCGGCGGCCAGCACGTCGGCAGGCCCCGCACTCAGCGCGGCGCGCCTGACGATCTCGACGCCGGTGATCTCCGGGTCCCGCGCGCCCGTCACCGCGGCGTCGAGCAGCTCGGCCATCGCGGGGGAGGCCGTGTGGTGGACGATCAGCAGCCGGGCCACGCGGCCCATGCTGCCGGCCCGGCGCCCAGTGCCCAGCGGCCCAGCGCCCGACGGCGCAGTGCCCCGCTGCCCGCGTCCCAGTGCCCGGCGCCCCCGGCGGCGCGGCCTGGCCTGCTCAGCCCCGGTCGGTCAGCAGGCCTTCGGCCTCGGCACGCAGCTGCGCCATGCGCGTCGCGGCGCGGTTGCGGGCCGCGGCGACGTCGTCCCCCGGCGGCTCGACGACCTCCAGATACGCCTTCAGCTTCGGCTCGGTGCCGGAGGGGCGCACGACCAGCCGCTCGCCGGGCCTGCGCAGCACGAGCACGTCGGGAGCGGGCCGCTCGGTCGCCCAGCCTGCGGGCGGAGCCTGGCGCAGCCGCTCGACGACGGCGTCGCGCGCCGAGGGCTCCATCCGCAGCGAGACCCCTGCCGTGGCGTGCACACCGTGGACGCGCGCGAGCTCGTCCAGCCGGTCGGGGAGGCCCTGGCCTGCGGCTTTGAGCGTCGCGGCGAGATCGCAGGCCAGCACGGCCGCGGCGATGCCGTCCTTGTCGCGCACGGCGTCGGGGTCGACGCAGTAGCCGATCGCCTCCTCGTACCCGTACACCAGGCCGGGGCCGCCGCGGACGATCCACTTGAACCCGGTGAGCGTCTCCGCGTAGCGGGCCCCGTAGGCGTCGGCGACGGCGTGCAGCATCGACGACGAGACGACGGTCGTCGCGACGAGCGGGTCGGGGTAGCCGCCGCTGCGCAGCAGGTGATCGCCCAGCAGGACGCCCGTCTCGTCGCCGGTGAGCGGCCGCCATCCGGGGCCGGGGACGGCGAGCGCGCAGCGGTCCGCGTCGGGGTCGAGCGCGATCGCGAGGTCCGCGCCGACCTCGGCGGCCAGCGCGAGCAGCAGGTCGGTGGCGCCGGGTTCCTCGGGGTTCGGGAAGGCGACCGTCGGGAAGTCCGGATCGGGCACCGCCTGCGCCCCGACGACGTGCACGTCGGTGAACCCGGCCCGCTGCAGCGCGAGCACGGCGGTCTGGCCCCCGACACCGTGCATCGGGGTGAGCGCGACCCGCAGGTCGCGGGCCGTGCCGCGGGGGAGGCGGCCTGCGCGGTCCAGGTAGGCCCCGGTGACGTCGGACGTCGTGACGCGCGTCGAGGTCGCCACGGTGATCGCGGGGGGCGCCGCGGTGATCGCCGCCTCGATCTCGACGTCAGAGGGCGGAGCGAGCTGGGCGCCGTCGGCGAGGTAGACCTTGTAGCCGTTGTCGGCAGGCGGATTGTGCGACGCCGTGATCTGCACGCCCGCGACGGCGTTCAGCTCGCGGACGGCGAAGGCGAGCACCGGTGTGGGCAGGGCCGACGGCAGGACGTGCACGGCGAACCCGGCTCCGGCGAGCACCTCGGCGGCGGCTGCGGCGAAGGCGGCGGATCCGTGGCGGGCGTCGCGGCCGACGACGACCGCGCCGCGTTGACCGTCGCGGGCCAGCCAGGCGGCGAGCCCGGCGGTGGCACGTCGGACGACGGCCACGTTCATGCCCGAAGGGCCCGCGCGCACCGGGCCGCGCAGCCCGGCCGTGCCGAAGCGGAGTGGACCCGACATGCGGTCGGCCAGGTCGTCGAGTGCGCCGGGGCGGCCCGCCATGGCGTCGGCGAGGATCCGGGTGAGCTCGGCGCGTGTCGCGGGATCGGGGTCGTCGGCGATCCAGCGCATCGCCGCGTCGCGCAACGCAGGTGTCAGGCGGGCCATGGCGTGGCCTCGCGTCGGCCCCTCACGCCACCAGCTCGCGCAACAGCTCGCCCATCCGTCCGGCCGACGCGGCGCCTGCGGCCAGTACCTCCTGGTGATCGAGCGGCTCGCCGGTGATGCCCGCGGCGAGGTTGGTCACCAGCGACAGCCCGAACACTTCGACGCCCTCGGCGCGCGCCGCGATCGCCTCCAGCACGGTCGACATCCCCACCAGGTCGGCCCCCATCCCGCGCAGCATCCGGATCTCGGCCGGAGTCTCGAAGTGCGGTCCGGGCAACCCCGCGTAGACGCCCTCGGCGAGGGTCGGGTCGATGGCCAGGGCCTTGGCGCGCAGGGCGGGCGAGTACAGGTCGGTGAGGTCGACGAACCGCGGACCCTCGAGCGGGGACGTCGCGGTCAGGTTGAGCTGGTCGGAGAGCACCACCGGCTCACCGACCCGCATGCCGTCCCGGATGCCCCCGGCCGCGTTGGTGAGCACGACCGTCCGGCAGCCCGCCGCAGCCGCCGTCCGCACGCCGTGCGCCACCTGCGCCGGGCCGTGGCCCTCGTACAGATGGGTGCGGCCCAGGAGGATGAGCACACGGCGCTCGCCGACCCGCACCGAGCGGAGCGTGCCGCCGTGCCCCTCGACCGTCGGCGGCCGGAACCCGGGCAGCTCGGCCATCGGAATCTCGTGCTCCGCCGCGCCGATGACGTCGGCCGCAGGCCGCCAGCCCGACCCCAGCACCACGGCGACGTCGTGCGCGGCGACACCCGTTCGCTCGACGATGGCAGCGGCCGCCTCGGTGGCAGGGGAGCTCATGCGCGGCAGCCTAGAGCGTCTTCCGGGCATCCGTAATGATCACGATGGCCCGCACCTGCCTGCCTGCGGCGGTCACGTCGCAGAAGCGGAGAACTCCCCGGAGAGGAAGCGGAACAGGTCGGCCGACGCCGACCCCGCGACCGACCGCGGCACCGTGAGCGTGATCACCCACGCCGAGCCGCCGCTCGGCACGATCTTGCGCCACGACGTGCGCACGTCCGTCCGGTACGACAGGGACACCGTCCCGGGCAGGCCGACCGACGCCGGCGTGGGCCCTTCGAGGATCTGGGCGCCCGCCGGGTGCTCGCCGTCGGCGATCTTGGCCGCTTCCGCGACCGTCAGCTCCTCGATCCCGTTGCCGCTGACGAAGCTCACCGACGGCAGGCCGTTCGCGGGCGCCTGCGGGTACCGCCCCCAACCGGCGGGCACGGGGACGGTGAAGCCGAGGGGATCGCGGTCGAGCTGCGTCGGCGAGCTGACCGTCGTGACGTTCTGCGCCGTGAACGGCGACTGGCCGCCGATCACCCGGGTGACCGCCCAGCCCCCGGTGGCCCCGGCCAGCACCACGACGGCACCCGCCGCCACCAGCGCGATGGACGACCATGACGACGACGACGACGATGGCGGCGGCGGCGCCTGTGTCGGGCGAGGGAAGGCCTGCTGCTCCGGTGATGGCGGACCGAGCCTGCCGGGCAGCGGCCCGGGGTCCGCCGCGAGCGGCGCGGCGTGCTGCGGGTAGGACGCCGAGACCTGGACGGACGCCGCGACGGAGTGCCGTGGCGGCGCGAGGCGGGCGGACCGGGAAGGCCGCTTGACCGCGACGGCCTCCATCGTCGGCGCATCGGGCGAGCCGGGGTAAGTGGGGTCGTCCGGGTCGTCGATCAGGGGGCGCAACCGCTGGCGCACCTCGTCGAGCGGCATCCGTCGGGCGGGGTCCTTGACCATCAGCGCCGCAATGACGTCGACGACGGGGCCCGACCCCCGCGGGCGCGGCACGTCGCCGTCGACGACCTCGGTGATCGTCGAGACCGGGTCGCCGTGCACGTCGTAGGGTGGGCGGCCCTCGATCGCGGCGAAGAGCGTCGCGCCGAGGCCCCAGAGGTCGGCGGCGGGCGTGACGGGCTGGCCCGCCGCTACCTCCGGCGCGATGTACGCGGGGGAGCCCAGCACCAGGCCCACGCTGGTCATGGGCGCGTCCGCGGCGTTGCGGGCGATGCCGAAGTCCGTGAGCTTGACGCGGCCGTCGTCGGCGATGAGGACGTTGCCCGGCTTCACGTCGCGATGGGTGATCCCGCTGCGGTGCGCGGCGCGCAGGCCGCCCGCGGTGGCGTAGCCGACCACGGCGGCCTGCACCGAGGTGAGCGCCCCGTTCTCGCCGATCATCGTCGCGAGGTTGCGGGAGGGCACCAGCTCCAGCACGACGACGGGCTGCCCGTCGTCGACGACGACGTCGAACACCGTGATCACGTTGGGGTGCGAGAGGCCGCCGAGCGCGCGAGCTTCGCGCATGATGCGTTCCCGCAGGTCCAGGGCCTCCTGCTCGGGCACCCCCGGGGGAACCTTCAGTTCCTTGATCGCCACGCGGCGCTGCAGGACGTCGTCATAGCCCGACCACACCGTGCCCATGGCGCCACTGCCGAGCTGCCCGGACAGCCGGTAACGCCCGCCGACGCGGCGCTCCTGGACGTTGTCGGTGCCCGGCACGCGTCCATTCTGACGAGCGGCCGGTCACGGACCGTGGGCGCCCCCCTCCGGGCAGATCTGCGTTTGCCGTACCAGCGGTGGGTATTGCGTTGCGTGCCTGGTGTGACGATCACCCGATGGGTGCGCCGTGCGGCGGAAACTTCCGCTCGCCGCACGACCGCCCGCCCGCCTGCCCGACCCCCGGAGCCCGCCCGCAGCAGACGGGCTACCCCTCACCGAGTCGCAGCCAAAGGCGCAGGATTCGGGCTGGAACACCGCCGTCCGGGTGAGCACCATGAAGAAATGTACGACAGGGTCACGTCCGGTTCATCGGGCACCGCCGCAGGTGTCCGGTGACCGTGCTGGACGAACAGCACGACATTCTCCCCATCGCCGCGCCGGTTGACTTCGGCGCGGGCACGGGGCCTGCTTGGCTTGACAAGTGGCTCGCGGCCAACGCAAGCGCGCTCGTCGGTTGGCGACGATCTCTGCACGCGGTGCCCGAGCTCGGCCGGGAGGAGCGCCGTACGACCGCGTTCGTCGCCGAGGCGCTGATGGCCGCCGGGCTCGAGCCGCGCACGCTGCCCGGCGGCACCGGTCTGGTCTGTGACGTCGGCCGCGGCGAACGCTGTGTCGCGCTGCGGGCCGACCTCGACGCGCTTCCGCTGCAGGAATCCACCGGTCTGCCGTTCGCCTCGACCGTCGAGGGCGTGATGCACGCCTGCGGCCACGACGCGCATACCGCAATGCTGCTGGGCGCGGGCCTGGCGCTCGCGGCGGCGCCCACGCTCCCCGGCCGCGTACGGCTGATCTTCCAGCCCGCTGAGGAGATCCAGCCGGGTGGTGCGATGGACATGGTCGCGGACGGCGCGATGGAAGGCGTCGAGCGGATCTTCGCCCTGCACTGCGACCCGCGCCTGGGCGTCGGAAGGCTCGGCACCCGCGTCGGGCCGATCACCTCGGCGTGTGACGTGCTCGAGGTCCGGTTGACCTCGCCCGGCGGCCACACCGCCCGGCCGCACCTGACGGCCGACCTCGTCGAGGCGATCGGACTGCTCATCACGCAGCTGCCGCTGTTGCTGACCAGGCAGGTCGACCCGCGCTCGGGCACCGTGCTCGTCTGGGGTGCGGTGCACGCGGGCGAGGCGGCCAACGCGATCCCGCAGCACGGCGTCCTGCGCGGCACGCTGCGCACCGCCGACCACGCCACGTGGGGCGAGCTGGAGGAGAAGGTCCGCGAACTGGTGGCCGCGATTCTCACCCCGCTCGGCGTCGGCTACACCCTCGACCACACCCGCGGGGTGCCGCCGGTGGTCAACGAGGCCGTGAGCTCGGCGATGCTGGCCGAGGCCGCGCTCGCCATCGGCGGGCCCGAGGCGGCGGCGAGCACGGAGCAGTCCAGTGGGGGGGAGGACTTCGCCTGGTACCTGGACCACATGCCCGGCGCCATGGCGCGGTTGGGCGTGTGGCCGGGCACGGGGCCGATGCGCGACATCCACCAGCCGACGTTCGACCTGGACGAGCGCGCCCTGCCCTTCGGCGTCCGCGTCCTGACGCGGGCCGCCCTGTCCGCGTTGGCCCACACGGGAGAACCCCCGGTCCCCCCGATGTGAGTGGCACCCCGCCGAGTTGGGCGGGGCGCCGTGGTGAGTCGTGCACCTGGGCACGGCGAGTTGGGTGTTCTTGCACGGCGAGTCGGGCGTGCCGCCGGGGTGAGTCGTGCACCCCGGCACGCTCAGTCGGGCATTCCCCCCGGGTGAGTCGTGCATCTCGGCACGCTTAGTCGGGTGTGGCGCCGGGGTGAGTCGTGCATCTCGCTCCGCCGAGTTCAGCGTTCCTGCACGGCGAGTTCGCCATCCGCGGGACGCAGGTTGTCCACATTGCCCGTCGCCTGTCCACACTTCGCGCAAAGCGCGTCGGGCCGTGCTCGGCGCGTCGCATCGTGCACGGCATGGCCCTCCCCATCCCTGGTTTGCACGGCGCGCACCGTCGCACCGATCTCATTGAGCTCCTCGGTCGCCGGAGACTGGGGGCTGCACTGCGCAGCGGCGAGGTCGTGCCGCTGTGGACCGGCACTGTGGTGGAGGTCGGCCGCCTCTTGGACCCGCTCACCCGGTCGGCCGCCGCTCAGCTGACCGCTGGTCCGCGCGCCGCGCTCTACGGCGTCACGGCAGCACAGTTGCATGGCTGTGCGAGTGTCGCGTCGCCCGAGACCCATGTAGTGGTGCCCTACGGTCGCGATATCCAGAGCCGCGCAGGCCTGGTCGTCCACCACGGCCGGGCCATTCCCGAGGACGTCCAGATGGTCGACGGCCTGCGCGTACTCGCGCTTGACCGCGTCATCGCCGATCTTCTGTGCCTGCTGCCGTGCCGAGGGCGCGCGCAGGACGCGTTGGCCGTGCTCGACCAGGCTTTGCGACAGGCAGGCGACGGGCACGACACGTTCCGCAAGGCCGTCGCGGACCGGCTGGACAAGCGGCCGGACATCCGCGGCACCGTGCTGGCCCGCGGCTTGCTCGATCTCGGCTCGGGCCGGGCAGAGTCCCCGGCCGAGAGTTGGCTACGGCTGAAGCTGATCGACAACGGCGTTCCGCTGCCGGAGGTCAACTGGGTCATCACGACGCCCGACGGGCGCGAGATCGTCCGGCTCGATCTCGCGTGGCCGTCGATGCGGGTCTGCATCGAGTACGACGGCTGGGAGACCCATGCGGGCCGCAAGGCCGCCGACGAGGCGCGCGCGGCCGAGCTGCGCAAACACGGATGGATCGTCATCCGGGTCGATGTCGCCGCCCTGCGAAGTGTCCACGGGCTGGTGGTCGAGCTTCGAGCCGCGTTCGCCAAGCGCGGATACACCTGGTGATCCCGGAACACGTTCGGCCGACTCGTCGTGCCGAGATGCACGACTCACGCGGGCGGTTCGGCCGACTCGCCGTGCCGAGATGCACGACTCACCCGGGCGGTTGGCCCAACTCGCCGTGCCGAGATGCCCGACTCACCGTGCCAAGATGCACGACTCACCCGGGCGGTTGGCCCCACTCGCCGTGCCGACCTGCACGACTCACCTGGCGTCAGACGGACTTGCGGCTCGGGCGGCTGCGCAGGGCCGCGACGTAGTCATCGGGCGCGCCCGCCTGCTCGGCAGCGTCGGCGATCACGCCGAGGTAGCGCGCGCTCGGTTCGCCACCCTCGTAGGCGTCCAGGACGTAGATGTACGCCAGCACGTCGCCCTCCAGGGTGTGCACGCGCAGCCGCAGCTTCTTGTGCAGTCCGAGCTCGCCGCCTTCCCAGCGGTCCAGCCCGGCCGTGTCGTGGTCCGGCACGTCGTAGAGGACGACGAAGACCTGCTCGCCCTCCTCCTCGACGACGGTGGAGAGCGCGCCTTCCCAGGCGAAGTCCTCGCCGCCGAACGTCAACCGCCAACCCTGCAACCACCCCGTGCCCGCCATCGGCGAATGCGGGGCGCGCTCCTTCATCTGAGCTGGGTCCATGTTCGACCCGTAGGCGGCGTAGAGCGGCACCGCACAAGAGTAGAGCCCCGCCAGCCGCGTACCGTGACCGGGGAACATGGCAAGCGACGAGGGGATGGCTACGTTCGGTGACCCGCATTGTGATCATGGGCGGCGGCCCGGCGGGATACGAAGCGGCGCTGGTCGCGGCTCAGCACGGCGGGGACGTCACCGTCGTCGAGCGTGACGGTATGGGCGGCGCCTGTGTGCTCGACGACTGCGTCCCTTCGAAGACCCTCATTGCGTCAGCGGGCGTGCGGGTCGAGCTCCGGCGCGCGCCCGACCTCGGCCTTACCGCCGACCGGGACACGATGGAAGTCGATCTGCCCAGGGTGAACGCGCGCGTCAAGAGCCTCGCCATGGCGCAGTCGGCCGACGTCCGCGCCCGCGTCGAGCGCGAGGGCGTCCGGATCATCCGCGGCACCGCCGCGTTCGCCGACGAGCCGAGCGCCCGCGCCCTGCACGCCGTCGAGGCCAGGACGCCGGACGGTGGTGGCGAGACCCTCGCCGCGGACGTCGTGCTCGTCGCCACCGGCGCCACCCCGCGGGTGCTCGACGACGCCAAGCCCGACGGCGAGCGCATCCTCACCTGGCGCCAGCTCTACGACTTGACCGAGCTGCCCGAACACCTGATCGTCGTCGGGTCGGGGGTCACGGGCGCCGAGTTCGTGTCGGCGTACGTCGAGATGGGCACGCGGGTGACGCTGGTCTCCAGCCGCGATCGTGTGCTGCCCGGCGAGGACGCCGACGCCGCCGCCGTGCTGCAGGACGTGTTCGCCGAGCGCGGTGTCGAGAT
>DASWUV010000253.1:0-11861 GCA_036401495.1 Pseudonocardia sp.
TGCGGGTGCCCGGCCCGGGCCGGCGGCCGGGCTGCGGGCCCCCGGGCGCTGCACGCCGCCTGCCGCGGACACCGCCGCACCCTCCGCCGAGTCCGGGGCCGAGCGGATGCAGCTGCCCGCCGTCCATCGGCTCGCGACCGGAGCGGGCCAGGTCGTCGCCGTGCTCGACACCGGCGTGGCGCCGCATCCCCGGCTCGGCTCCCGGCTGCGCGGCGGCGGCGACTACCTCACCGGCGGCGACGGCCGCGCCGACTGCGACGGGCACGGCACAGCGGTCGCAGGCATCATCGCCGCCTCGGTCGGTGGCCGCGAGGGCGGTGGCGTCGAGGGCATCGCACCGGGCGCAACCGTCCTCGCCATCCGCCAGTCGAGCCCATCGTTCGAACTTCCCGACCGCGACGGCGGCCTCCGACCCGCAGGCGATGTCCACACGCTGGCCGCGGCCATCGTGCTCGCCGTCCGCTCGGGCGCCGGGGTGATCAACATTTCGGAGGCGGTCTGCCTGCCTGCCGACCAGGCCGCGGTGCAGGGCGCGGCGATCCAGGCGGCGCTGCGGCTCGCCGCGCGCTCCGACGTCGTCGTCGTGGCCGCGGCAGGGAACGCGGGCGTCGGGTCGTGTGCACCCGCCGGGCAGGAGCCCGCCGACCAGGTCGCGCTGCCCGGTTGGTACGGCGACGACATCCTCGCCGTCGGCGCAGTCGACACCGACGACGCACCCGCCGGGTTCACCGTGCCCGGATCGTGGGTGGACGTGGCCGCGCCGGGCACCGGCCTGCGCTCCCTCGCCGTCGGCGGCGGGACGACGGGCACGGGCGTGGACGGCACGAGCTTCGCCGCGCCGTGGGTGTCCGGTCTCGCCGCGCTGCTGCGGGAGCGCTTTCCGAAGCTGACCGCCGCACAGGTCGTCGACCGCATCCTGGCTACGGCCCGACGCCCGTCCGGCGGGCAGTCGACGCTGCTGGGGCGCGGCGTGATCGACCCGGTGGCGGCGCTGACGGCGGTGCCCGACGTCTTGTCGCCCGCACCGCCGCCACACGCCGCACCGGTCGCGTTGCCCGGGACGGCGCTCCGCCCGACGACCTCCCCGACCGACATCCCGATCGAAGCGGCTTTCTGCGCCCTCCTCGCGGTCGTCACCGCCGCGGCCTGGCTGCTCCGCCGCCAACCGGCCCGCCGGTCGTGATCGCCGGGCCCCGTATGTCCGAGCGCCTCGCGTAACCGCAAGCGCGCCTCGACGCGATCACCGGTAGCCGGAGCCGCCGAGTGCCCCCGCCGAGCACCGCCGCCGTGGTGATCGCCCACTCCACCCGCCCGGGCCGGACGCCACCGCGCCGACCAGCGCCCCGACGGAGGAGTGGACGCGAGTGGCTCACGCGCCGGGCAGCACATCCGTGGCGCGGTTGGCGTCGGCCAGGTCCAGCGTCTTCCCCGTGGGCAGGAGCCGCAGCGCGGCCTCCGGGGCCGGTTCGGCGGACGTGATGCCGAGCGCGGCGGCGGTGGGGTCGCTCGCCACGCCGTACCCGACGCCTGTGGCCGACACGAGCCACAGCGGGCCTGCGCCTGCCGCCCGCCCCGGCCCGGTGGCGCGCACGGCGCCGCCCGCTCCGACGGCCACGGCGTCGACCCGCTCGCCCGGCCCGTCGGCCTGGGCCAGTGCCACCGGCGCGACGCCTGCAGCCAACGGGAGGTCGCGGCCGAACCAGACGCTCCCTTCGGCCCGGTCCGGCGTCCAGGTCCAGCACGTGACGGCCGCGTCCGCAGGCTGGGCGATATGCACTGCACCGATCGGCCAGCCGTCCACCGGCAATGTATTGACGAACGTGGCGCCGCTGAGCACGTCGGCGCCGACAGCCCGCGCCTCCCGCGCGTCGGACGCGACCACCAGCAGGTCGGCCACGGCGGGCGGCACCTCCTGCAGGCCGCCGTCGAGCACCGCGAAGTACTCCTGGCCGTCGCCCACCCCGCTGCGGAGGACGTCGCCGACCCGTCCCGGCAGGCCCGCGGGCGCGGGATCCCCCCGGTCGGGCACAACCGGCGTGGCCAGCGCGGGCCCTTCGGGCAGCGCCGAGACCACGGCGGCACTGCTCGCCCGCGGCAGCTGGTCGGTGAGCCGGAACGCCGCGCGCACCGCCCCGTCGCCCACGTCGACGCGATGCCGCAGGCCGCCCGTGACCAGCCACGTGGTGTCGCCGGGGCCGCCCAGCAGGACCCCATCGCCTGAGGCTGCGGGTGGTCGTGCCGCGGCGTCGCCGATCACGGTGGTGTCGACGAGCGCGCCCTCGGGATCGACCGTGTCGCACAGCGCCCAGCTCGCCCGGATCGTCGCCTCCGGCGTGACGGCGACAGCACCCGGCGCCGCTGCGGCCGGGGTGCGCGGCGCTCCGGCGATCGATGCGTCCGGCACCACGGTGGCGGTGGCCCTGCCCGGATCAACTGCCGCGGACCCGCCGGTGCGCAACGCCGCGAGCACCAACCGGGCGGCGGGCAGGTCGGCGACGGGGACCAGGCGATCGGGGTCGTGCGCCACGGCGTACATCGCCCCCGAGGGCGCCCCCACGACCACCGCCTCGTGCTGCCAAGCGGGGCTGGGCACGAGAACCGCCCACACGGCCGCGCCGCACAGCCCCAACAGGCCGAGCACGACCCCGGCCATGGCGGCGCGCCGCTGCGACCGGATCTGCTCGTGCAGCGGCACCGGATCGCCGCGCACCAACGCGGCCTCCATCCGACGCAGCCCGAAGCGGTAGGCGTCGACCTGGTCGCGGGTCGCCGGAGCACGGAGCGCGCCCAGGCCGCTGCTACGACGCGCGGGCGCGTCGGCAGGGCTGGTGCGAGACACGCAGCGACGCTAACCCGACCTCCCCTTCCGCCGTGGGCGTTCGGTAGAACTCACGGCATGCGTGTGCGTCGGCTCGTCGATCTGTCCGTGCCCGTCGGGCCGGACACGCAGGTCTACCCGGGCGACCCGCGGCCCGGCTTCACCCAGCACGCGACGATTCCCGCCGACGGGTTCAACGTCCTCGCCCTGGCCCTGGGCAGCCACACCGGCACCCATGTCGACGCGCCCCGCCACGTGCGCGCAGACGGGAAGCCCGTCGACGAACTGGATCCGACGCTCTGCACAGGCCCGGCCACGGTCGTCGACGTCCGCGGCACCGGACCCCGGAAACCGATCACCTGGGACCGCATCGCCGGAGTGCCCCTGGCCCCCATCGTGCTGATCCACACCGGTTGGTCACGCCATTACGGAACGCAGGCCTACTTCGACCACCCCTTCCTCGACGTCGAGGCCGTAGGGCAGATGCTCGCCCTCGGCGTACGCACGTTCTGCATCGACGCTCCGAGTATCGACCTGACCCCCGACAAGAATCTGCCCGCGCATCTGCTCATCGCCGACGCGGGCGGCGTCATCGGGGAGAACTTCCGCAACCTCGAGCTGGTCGACTGGCCCGACCCGCTCGTCTCCTGCCTGCCCCTCAAGCTCGCAGGCGCCGACGGGTCGCCGGTGCGCGCGGTCGCCCTTGAGCTCGGCTAGGAGCGTCCAGCCGGTGCCTACCCGAGCGAGATCGCGTCGAGCCGCTGCCGCAAGAACGGCGCGGACACGACCGGCTGCAGGTCGCCTCGCCGACCTGTCGGCGGAGCGAGCGGTGTGACCAGCGCGTCGTGGTCGAGCTCGAAGAAGAACACGAGCGAAACCAGCTCCTCGTGCGGCGCCCCGGCCTGCGGGGGCAGCACCCGGTGCCGCCCGGACCGCCAGCGCAGCCCGGTCCAGTGCGCGAGCAGGTCGCCGATGTTCACCGTGAGCGCGTCCGGGTCGTACGGTGCGTCCACCCAGCCCACGCCGTTGATGTCCACCTGCAGCCCGCCTGCGCCCGGCTCGCGGTCCAACACCGTCACGGTCCCGAAATCCGTGTGCGGGCCGATCCGGAACTGCCCCGGCAGCGGCTCGCCGACCTCGGTCAGCGGCGGGTAGCGGTTGATGTTGAACGTCCAGGTCGGACGCTTGGCCGAAGCGCTCAACGTGTCCGGGGCGACGCCCAGTGCGGCGGCACACAACTCCAGCAGCTCGTGCGACACCGCCGTCATCGCCTGCAGATACCGCGACACCGCCGCCTGCAGCTCCGGCACCTCCGCGGGCCAGACGTTGGGCGGGAACCACACCGCGTCGACGGCGGCGTCGCCGGTCGGGGTGGCGGGGCCGACCGCGAACGACTCCTTGAGATCCGGCGGGTTGTCCGCACCGGCCATGTCCTCGGCAGGCCGATCGACGCTGCCGAACACGTCGGCGTTGCCGTTGGACTCCAGGCCCGGCGCGAGCCACCCCCGGCCGCCGATCCGCACCGCGTAGCGCTGCTTGACCTCGGTGGGCAAGGCGAAGAACCGCCGTGCTGCCGCCCGCACCTCCGCGCGCAGCGACCGGTTGACGCCATGCCCCGTGACCAGCAGGAACCCCGCCTGCTGCAACGCAGAATCGACCGCTGCCGCGTCCGGCGCCCGCAGGTCGACCGTCGGGATAAGTGGCAAAGGCCCCTTCACGAGGGCTCCCCGATGTCCTCGTTCCACAGCTCGGGATGGGCCGCGATGAAGTCGGTCATGAGCGCGACGCACCGCTCGTCGTCCAGCACGGTGACCGTGACGCCGTGCTCGGCCAGCCAGTCGTGCCCGCCGTAGAACGTGCGCGCCTCACCGACCACCACCGCCCCGATGCCGAACTGGCGCACCAGCCCCGAGCAGTACCAGCACGGCGACAACGTCGTCACCATGATCGTCTTGCGGTAGTCGCGCTGCCTGCCCGCGTTGCGGAACGCGGCCGTCTCGGCGTGCATCGAAGGGTCGCCGTCCTGGACCCGCCGGTTGTGGCCGCGCCCGAGCAGCTCGCCGTCGACAGTGAACAACGCCGCACCGATCGGGATCCCGCCCTCGGCCAGCCCCGCACGCGCCTCCGCCAACGCCGTATCCAGCAGCACCGTCACCATGCCGCCTCCGCGGGAAGGAGAACGTCGGCGGTCACGCCCTGATCCTGCGGCGCGCCAAGACCAGGTACAAGACCGCGGCCAGCACGATCCCCACGAGGAACGTGATGTCCCCGATCTCGGGCGCCACCCGCGGGATGAGCCCGGTGAACAGCGTCTGGTTGGAGAACAGCACCACCGACACGACGATGCCGACCACCATGGCGATCACGCCTGCCGGGTTGGTGTAGGAGCGGTCGTAGAGCAGGTCGAGCGGCACCCGGTCGTGGCGCAGCCACTGGTCGGCGAACATCACCCCGAGCCACGGACCGATCCAGTAGACGATCACCAGCAGGAAGTTCTCGTAGGTGGTGGCCGCATCGCCGAGCGCGGAGAGCGCGATCACGAACCCGACCACCCCGAACGCGACCGCGACGTACGCCCGCGCTCGCCGCAGGTGCACCGGCAGTCCCATCGAGAGGAACGCCATCGCGCCGGAGTAGATGTTGAGCACGTTGGCGGCGACCGCGCCGATGGCGATCGCGATCAGCGTGAGCGCCGCGAGCCAGCCCGGCAGCACCCCGACGTAGGCCGTCGTGGGGTTGTCCGACTTGATGCCCGCGATCTCGGAAGCGCTCACCGACGCGGCACCGAAGATCATCAGCACGGTGCAGGACAGCGCGTTGCCGAGTCCCGCGGCGAGTCCGGTGGCCCAGCGGGACACGTTCTCGGGCAGGTAGCGGGTGTAGTCGGCGGCGTAGGGCGTCCATCCCGCGGTGTACCCGAAGACCGCGCCGACCGTCAGCAGGAACCCGCCGAGGCCGCCGGTGCCGCCGCCGGAGGGGACGAACGACGGGTCGGAGTGGGCCAGCACGATGACCCCGCCGACGACGAAGATCACCGTGAGCACCGGGAACGCCCAGCGCTCGAACGCCTGCACCAGGTTGTGCCCGAGGTAGGCCACGGCGACCTGCACGATCACCACGATCACCAGCCACAACGCCGGAGACGCGCCGGTCAGGGAGCTGAGGGCGAACGAAGCGCTCACGCTGTTGACCGCGAACCACCCGAAGCCCGACGTGATCGTCATCAGGCCCGCAGGCAGGATGTTGCCCCGGTAGCCGAACGCGAGACGGCTGAGCACCATCTGCGGCACGCCGCCCAGCGGCCCGCGCGCCGAGAGCACGCCGTGCGCGCTGCCCGCGAGCAGGTTGCCGAGCAGGATCGCCCCGACGGCCTGGCCGAACGTCAGGCCGAACACCTGCACCGCGAGCACGCCGACGAAGACCGTCGCGAACTCCATGTTGGGCGAGGTCCAGGTCCAGAACAACTGGCGGGGGCGGCCGTGGCGGTCGGTGTCGGCCACCCGCTCACTGCCGTACGGCTCGACGGCGACGATCTTCTCGCCGTAGAGGGGGGCCGCGGTGGAGGGATCTGCGCTCACCCCGTCACTCTCCCTCGGGACAGATGCGCTGGTACAGCACCTCACCCGATCGGAAACGTGGCGGCAACATTGGCACCGCGCGCCGTCAGACCCGCAGGCGCCGGGTCGCCGTCGCGCGGGCCGCCAGGTCGGCCGTCTCCGGGTAGTCGACGCCGACCAGGGTCAGGCCGTGCGCGGGCGCCACCGGCACCTCGGACGCGCGTCCACCACGGAGCAGGAGCTCGGCCGGAAAGCCGGGCGGCCGTCGTCCCCGGCCGACGTCCAGCAGCGCACCGACGAGGCTGCGCACCATCGAGTGGCAGAACGCGTCCGCCGTGACCGCCGCCGTGACGACGTCGTCGGGCTCGCGGGTCCAGGAAAGGCACTGCAGCTCCCTGACCGTCGTCGCCCCCTCGCGGCGCTTGCAGAACGCCGCGAAGTCGTGCTCACCGAGCAGGAGTGCGGACGCGGCGTTGACCGCCTCGAGGTCGACCGGATGCGGCCAGGTCAGCGTGTCGCGGGCGCGCAACGGCTCGGCCCCCGACGGCGCGGTGGCTACCCGGTAGCGGTAGTGGCGGCGCAGCGCGGAGAAGCGCGCGTCGAACGCGGCGGGCACCGGCGCGACCGCGCGCACCCGGACGTCGGACGGCAGCAGCCGGGCCAGGCGCCGCACCAGCCACGCCGGGTCGGTGGCCGCCGATGTGGGGAGGTCGACGTGGGCCACCTGCCCGGTCGCGTGCACCCCCGCGTCGGTCCGCCCCGCGACCGTCAGCGACACCGCGAGCCGCAGCACGGTCGTCAACGCCTCGGTGAGCACCCCGCACACCGTCCGCCGCCCCGGCTGGATCGCCCATCCGGAGAAGTCGGTGCCGTCGTAGGAGATGTCCAACCGGAAACGACCGAGCCCGCCATCCGGGAGGACGGCGGGCTCGGTCGTGCGCGGGTGGTCGGTCAGGACTCGTCGTCCTCGTCAGCCGCCTGCTGCGACGGCGGCAGCGAGAAGCCCGCGGCCTCCGCGGCCTCCGGCGTGGCGAACCACACCTCGGCCACCGTGCGGTCGTAGAACGGCGAGCCGGGGAGGTGGTAGAGCATCGAGTCCGCGTTGCCCTTGATCTCGAAGCCCTCAGGCGCCTCGGCCGGGTCCTCCAGCGGAGCGTGGCTGCCCTCGCCGTAGGGAGCGTCCTCGGTGGAAGCCGACTCCTCGACCTCGGGAGCCGCGTCCGCGGTGGCGGCCGGAGCCTCCTCGGTCGGCTCCGCAACGGCCTGCCGGGACGTCGAGACGCGGCGCGCCCGGTCGGCCTCCGACGTCACCGTCTGCTGCGCCACGAGCTCGATCACGGCCATCGGCGCGTTGTCGCCCTTGCGGGGCAGCGTCTTGGTGATCCGCGTGTAGCCGCCCTCGCGGTCGGCGAAGAACGGGCCGATCTCGTGGACGAGCTTGTAGACGACGTCCTTGTCGCGGATGAGCTTGGCGATCTGCCGGATGTTGTGCAGGTCGCCGACCTTGGCCTTCGTGATCAGCCGCTCCGCGTAGGGCCGGAGCCGCCGAGCCTTCGCCTCGGTCGTCGTGATCTTGCTGTGCTCGAACAGCGAGGTCGCGAGGTTGGCCAGGATCAGCCGCTGGTGCGCGGGCGACCCGCCCAGGCGGGGGCCCTTGGTGGGCTGAGGCATGGCTACAACTGCTCCGTTTCTGCGTAGTCCTGGCCGTCGTCCCCGAAGTTGTCGGGGTCGAACCCGCCTTCGCCGTACTCGACGGCCGCGGCCGACGGGTCGAATCCGGGCGGGCTGTCCTTCAGCGACAGGCCGAGGCCGACGAGCTTCATCTTGACCTCGTCGATCGACTTGGCGCCGAAGTTGCGGATGTCGAGCAGGTCGGCCTCTGAACGGCCCACCAGCTCGCCCACCGTGTGGATGCCCTCGCGCTTGAGGCAGTTGTAGGAGCGGACGGTGAGGTCGAGCTCCTCGATCGGCATCGCGAAGGCCGCGATGGTGTCGGCCTCCTGCGGCGACGGGCCGATCTCGATGCCCTCGGCGTCGACGTTGAGCTCACGGGCCAGCCCGAACAGCTCAACGAGCGTCTTGCCCGCCGATGCCAGCGCGTCGCGCGGGGTGATCGAGGGCTTGGTCTCGACGTCGAGCACCAGCTTGTCGAAGTCGGTGCGCTGCTCGACGCGGGTGGCCTCGACCTTGTAGGTCACCTTCAGCACCGGCGAGTAGATCGAGTCGACCGGGATGCGGCCGATCTCGGCGCCGGTGGCCTTGTTCTGCATGGCCGGGACGTAGCCGCGGCCCCGCTCGACGACCAGCTCCACCTCGAGGCGGCCCTTGTCGTTGAGCGTGGCGATGTGCAGGTCCGGGTTGTGCACGGTGACGCCCGCGGGAGGCACGATGTCGCCTGCGGTGACCGGGCCGGGGCCCTGCTTGCGCAGGTACATCGTGACCGGCTCGTCCTCCTCAGAGGACACCACCAGCTCCTTCAGGTTCAGGATGATGTCGGTGACGTCCTCCTTCACCCCCGGAACGGTCGTGAACTCGTGCAGGACGCCGTCGATGCGGATGCTGGTGACGGCCGCCCCCGGGATGGAGGAGAGCAGGGTGCGCCGGAGCGAGTTGCCCAGCGTGTAGCCGAAGCCCGGCTCCAGCGGTTCGATGACGAACCGGGAGCGGGTGTCGACGAGGGAGTCCTCGGTCAGGGTGGGGCGCTGAGAAATCAGCATGGTTTTTCGTTCCTCCTATGTGCGGCACCCACTATTTGATGCCGCGTCGTGCGAGGTGTCGGGCTACCTGGAGTAGAGCTCGACGATCAGCTGCTCGTTGACCTGGGTGTCGATCTGGGGCCGCTCGGGCAGCTGGTGGACCAGGATGCGCAGGGTCGAGGGGACGACCTGCAGCCACGCCGGGATCGGGCGGTCGCCGACCAGTTCCTTGGCGATGACGAACGGGTCGAGGCTCATCGACTTCGGTTTGACGTCGATGATGTCCCACTTCGCCACGCGGTAGCTGGGGATGTTCACCCGCTTGCCGTTGACCAGGAAGTGCCCGTGGTTGACCAGCTGACGGGACATCCGCCGGGTGCGGGCCAGGCCCGCGCGGTAGACGACGTTGTCGAGGCGCGACTCGAGGATCTGCAGGAGGTTGTCGCCGGTCTTGCCCTCCCGGCGGTTGGCCTCCTCGTAGTAGCGGCGGAACTGCTTCTCCAGCACGCCGTACCCGAATCGGGCCTTCTGCTTCTCCTGGCTCTGCAGGAGGTACTCGGTCTCCTTGATCCGGATCCGGCCGTGCTGGCCGGGCGGGTAAGGACGCCGCTCGAACGCCTGGTCGCCGCCGACGAGGTCGACCTTGAGCCTGCGGGACTTGCGGGTCATGGGGCCGGTGTAACGAGCCATTTCCAGTTACTCCCTTTCCCCTAGACCCGACGCCGCTTGGGCGGACGGCAGCCGTTGTGCGGCTGCGGGGTGACGTCGCTGATCGTGCCGACCTCGAGGCCTGCGGCCTGCAGGGACCGGATGGCGGTCTCCCGACCGGAGCCGGGGCCCTTGACGAACACGTCGACCTTCTTCATGCCGTGCTCGGCGGCCTTGCGCGCCGCGCTCTCCGCCGCCATCTGCGCGGCGAAAGGCGTGGACTTGCGCGAGCCCTTGAAGCCGACGTGCCCCGCCGACGCCCAAGCGATCACAGCGCCGTTCGGGTCGGTGATCGACACGATCGTGTTGTTGAACGTGCTCTTGATGTGGGCGTGGCCCGCGGCGATGTTCTTCTTTTCCTTGCGCCGGACCTTCTTCGGGCCGGCCTGCTGACGAGTGCGAGGAGGCATGTCTTACTTCTTCCCTGCCTTCTTCTTCCCGGCAACCGTCTTCTTCGGACCCTTGCGGCCGCGCGCGTTGGTCTTGGTGCGCTGGCCACGGACCGGCAGGCCCTTACGGTGCCGAATGCCCTGGTAGCAGCCGATCTCGATCTTGCGGCGAATGTCGGCCTGCACCTCGCGGCGAAGGTCGCCCTCAACGCGCAGGTTGCTCTCGATGTACTCGCGGAGAGCGGTCAGGTCCTCGTCGGTCAGGTCCTTCGAGCGCATGTCGCGGTCGACGCCCGTAGCGGCGAGGATTTCCAGGGAACGGGTGCGCCCGATCCCGAAGATGTAGGTCAGCGCGATCTCCATCCGCTTGTCGCGGGGGAGGTCGACGCCAGCGAGTCGTGCCATACAGCGGGCTCCTCTTGACGTGTGTGCCAGGTCTGCCCGACGTCCGTCCCGGGCGGACTCACTGCCCGGGCTCCGGCCTGGTTCCGGAGATGGCCCGCGCCCGTGTGGCGCGGGAGGTACGTCAGGTTCTCGGTGGTGCTCAGCGAGGTCAGCCCTGGCGCTGTTTGTGGCGCAGGTTCTCGCAGATCACCATGACCCGCCCGTGACGGCGGATCACCTTGCACTTGTCGCAGATCTTCTTGACGCTCGGCTGGACCTTCACGGCTGTTCTCTCTCTCAGGCCCCTGGTCGGCTGTTCACTTGTAGCGGTAGACGATGCGGCCGCGGGTGAGGTCGTATGGCGACAGCTCCACCACGACCCGGTCCTCTGGGAGGATCCGGATGTAGTGCTGCCGCATCTTGCCGCTGATGTGGGCGAGGACCTTGTGTCCGTTCTCCAGCTCCACGCGAAACATCGCGTTGGGCAGAGGTTCGACAACCCGTCCCTCGACCTCGATCGCCCCGTCCTTCTTGGCCATATCCTCCGCGTTCCGTGACGTGGTGTGCGTAGTCTTGCTGTGTCATTTCTTGCTTGTCGGGCAGACCACCACGCGGAACCGCGGGCTGTGGAAGGCACGACGGAACCGGCGCAGGCAGACGCGCCGTCAAGCAAGTGTACGTCCGCGCGGAGAGTGCCCGCAGCCGGGTCCCGGGGCGCTCCCGACCACCCCGTGATCGCCGTACCAGGGACACGAGCTGCGCTGACGCACCACATGTCCCTGGTTCGACAATCATGCGGCCAGGCCCACGGCCGCGGCGATCTGCGCGACGACGGAGTGCGGCCTGCGGGTGAGGTCGTGCCAGGTGAACCGCAGCACCGCCCACCCCCCGATCTTCGCCGCGCGTAGCAGCCCGACGAGGACCCGCTCGGCCACCGAGTCCGCGCGGTCGGCCGCGGCCACGAGGAGCCTGCACATCCCGGCAGACCCCGAACATCCCAGGTTGCGGCAGTAAGCGGCATACACGTCCGTGAACGGGACGTACCGCTGCAGCGCGCGATCGAGGAACGCCGAACCGTCGGAGCGGACGAGCGCGGTCTCCAGCGCCGTCAGCCCACCGCACGTGACGCGCAGGCCCCGCCTCTCGACGACGTCGTCGGGCGCGAGGTCACGCCTGCGCAGCCGCATCCCCGCACGGGAACGCGGCTTGGCCGCCGAGGGCACCGTCAAGTCGACGGGACCCGCGGCGCTGTCGAGCATCCCGTGCCACTGCGCGGCAGCGGGTCCGGCGACGACCGCGGTCTCCCCCG
>DASWUV010000254.1:0-8490 GCA_036401495.1 Pseudonocardia sp.
GGCGTCGGCCTGCTGGTCGTCCCCCAGTCGCTGGCCCGCCTGCACCACCGCCGGGACCTCACCTACCGGCCGCTGGCCGACGCGCCGGGGTCGGGCGTCGGTCTCGCCTGGCCGGACACGGAGAACACCGAGCTGATGGAAGAGTTCATCGGGATCGTCCGCGGGCGCACTGTCAACAGCTCCCGCACCCCCCGCCGGGACGGGACCCCGGCACCGGCCACAGCCGCCCCCACGAAGAAGGGCGTTGCCCGGCACCGTCCGGCCCGGCGCGGTACGCCCCGTCGTTGAGATCACCTGCCGAGATCCCACCGACCCGGCCACGCCGCCTTCGACGGTGAACACAGCGGCCCGACCATGTTCACCCGTCGCGGACGGCGGTGAAGCCAGGACCGGCTCTCCCGCACGTAGAGGGCTCGCCACCGATCACGGCAGTACCTCGGCCAGCCAGTCCCGCACAGTCGTGGCGTAGAGCTTGGGGTCGATCCTGTGCATGGCGTGCCCCATCTCGGGGAACGATCGGTAGTCGAACCGCTGTCCGGCGGCGCGTACGAGCTCGCCCGCCTGGTGGGCCTGCAGGTCCGACAGGGCGCCCTGCAGGTGGCCGGTCTCCTCGTCGATGCGGTGGAAGTGGTGGGTGAGCAGCACCGGCACCTTCACCGCCGACAGCATCCGCTTGTGGTCGCAGGACGCGGCGGCCGTGCCGGTCCAGAAGGCGCGTCCCCACTCGGGGTCGTACTCCTTGAGGTTCTGCGGCGGCTCGTCGCCGGGGGCTTCGGCGGCGAGGAACCGCGCCAGTCCCGGCGGTAGCACCGTGGGGGCGGCGGCGAGGAAACCGGCCCAGTCGCCGACACTCCACTGGTCGCCGAGGTAGGTGCTCCAGGCGTGGAACAGCGGGCCGAGGCCCTGGCGGATGCTCTGGCCGTAGGCCGGGCTGATCTCCGAGGAGAACAACGGCGGGTCCTCGTAGACCGCGGCCTGGATCATGCCGGGCGGCGCGTAGGCCGAAAGCCAGGCCGACAGCACCCCGCCCGAGGACAGCCCGCTCACGATCGCGGGCCGCCCGATCCGGCCGCTGATGAACCGCACGAGGTCGTTGCCCATGTTGTCGAGCGTGTACCGACCGGGGGTGCGCGTGGAGCGGCCCTGCCCGCGGAGGTCGACCGCAAACACCTCGAAGTCCTCGGCCAGCAGGCCCACCGCCTCCTCGTAACCCCACCATGACTCGGTCTGACCGGGCACCAGCAGCAGCGCGGGCCGCTCGGCCGCCCCGGCGGTGGCATGGTTCAGCCGCACCTCGCCGGTGTCGAACAGGTCCTCGGCATACGCATGCGCCACATAGGTGGTGTCGGGGTTGTCGGGTCCGTAGCGCAAGAGTGCGTCCTTCACGTGATCTCGTCGATCTGGATCGGGAGGTGGCGGGGGCCGCGCAGCGTGGGATTCGGCCGGTACGGCGGCGGGTCTTCGAGGAGTCGCGGACCGGCCAACCTGCGGGCGAGCTCGGTCAGCGCCACCTGCGCCTCGTGCCGGGCGAGTCCCGCGCCGAAGCAGTAGTGGATGCCGGTGAAAAACCCGAGGTGCTGGTTGTCCGTGCGATCCGGATCGAACCGGTCCGGGTCAGGGAAGCGGGTCGGGTCGCGGTTGGCGGCCGCGAGCGCGAGGACGATGCGCGAGCCCTTGGGGATCAGCACGTCGCCGACCTCGACGTCGTCCAGCATCGTGTACTTCGGGTCGATCTGCACCGGCGGCTCGTAGCGCAGCAGCTCCTCGACGAGGGGGACGGCCAGGTCGGGCTCGTGGCGCAGTCGGTCAAGAACGTCGGGATGGCGAAGCAGCGTGAGCATCCCGTTCGTGATCAGGTTGACGGTGGTCTCGTGGCCCGCGATCAGCAGCAACCGGCCGGTGGCCACGACATCCTCTGTGGAGAGCCGTTCCTCGGCGGCCAGCCCGGACAGCAGGCCGGTGCCCGGCTCCATGCGGAACCGCTCGACCAGCTCGGCCAGGTACTGGTTCATCTCCGCCATGGCCCGGGCGGCGGCCTCCTGCGACTCCCCTGGCCGCGGGTCCAGGGTCGCGATGATCGCGTCGGCCCAGGGGTGGAAGCGGGGTTCGTCTTCCTCAGGCACGCCGAGCTGCCGACAGATGATGGTGACCGGCAACGGGTAGGCGAAGTCGTCGACGAGATCGATCTGCGTGCGCCCCCGCAGGCGGTCGATGAGGTCTGTCGCACCGCGCAGGATGTCGGGTCGCACGACCGCGGTCTGCTCGAAGTGGCTCGTGGCCAGTCGCCGCAGCCGGTCGTGCTCAGGGGGGTCCATGGTGATGAAGCTGCCGCCCGACGTCGAGCCGGTGCCGACCCGCGGGTCGTGCATCAGGGCCGTGATCTCGCGATAGGTGCTGATGACGTAGCTGCCGTTCGGCGCCCGCGAGACCGGCGTCTTGCGCAGCTCCGCGAACAACGGGTAGGGGTCGGCGCGGTTCGCGTAGTCGAGGATCTGCGCAAACAGTCCGCCGTTGTCGGTGGTCTGGTCGGTCATCGCCGCCCTCCGCGCGCAGGCACGAGCGTCCACGCACGCTCGGTCGGTGAGTGGCCGGTGCGGACGATCATGGGAGCTTCGGTCGGCAGCGCCGGGTCGGGGAACTCGGTGGGCAGCACCCGCGGCGATGGCGGCTGCCCCACCGTGCGGAACTGCGGCGGGAAGGGGGCCGCCCGCTCAATCTGGTCGAGGTAGAACTCGAGCCACTTCCCCTGGTCGAACGTGACCGCCGCGACCGTGCGGCCCCGTTGGCCGTAGAGGGCGACGAAGCGCCGCTCGTCGGTCGACCCCTGCGTGATGACGACTTCCTCGGCGAGCGACGGCACCCCGACCGACTTGATGCCGACGCCGAACTGGAACGACCAGAACGTCGGAACATGCAGGTAGGGACGTCGCTCGGCTTCGGCGTGCACCATGTTGTGCGCCGCGACGTCGGCCTGCTCGACCGCGTTGCTCCAATGCTCGAGCGCCAGGAACTCGTAGCCGAACAGCGGATGCGGGGAGCGGGCGACGTCGCCCGCGGCGAAGATGTGGTCGGTGACGATGCCGTACATGTCGAACACCCGGCACCCGGCGTCACAGGCAACGCCACGCGGGCCCGCGCCCAGCCCGGAGCCTCGCAACCACTCCGTGTTGCGCTGGGCGCCCAGCGCAACCACCGCCACGTCGACGTCGAGTGTGCTGCCGTCGTCCAGACGGGCGCGGCGCACATGCCCTTCGTCGTCGCCTTCGAGCGCGGTGACGCCGACTCCGCACCGCAGGTCGACGCCGTGCTCGCGCTGGATGCGGGCCGCGACCGCCCCGATCGTCGCGCCGAGAGCGCCTGCGAGCGGGGTCGCCGCGCGTTCGGTCACCGTCACGGGCAGGCCGAGCTCGCGACACGCTGACGCGATCTCGGAGCCGGTGAACCCCGCGCCGATGACCAGGACACGGCGCGGCGCGGCGGTCAGCTCGCGGCGAAGCAGCTCGGTGTCGTCCCGGCCGCGCAACGTGATCACTCCGTCGAGGGCGGCCTCCGCGGGGTTCGGCCAAGGCCGGGCCCGGGTGCCGGTCGCGATCAGCAGACGGTCGAAGTCGAGCTCGTCGCCGTCGGCCAGGACCACGCGCTTGGCCGCACGGTCCAGTCCGACGGCCGGGACGCCGAGCCGCCACTCGGCGTCGAGCCCGCCGGCCTGGGGCAACGCGGTCGACCCGGACGCGACCCGGCCGGTCAGGACCTGCTTTGACAACGGGGGGCGATCGTAGGGCTCGTGCGGCTCGTCGCCGACCAGCGTCAGCCGCCCCCGGAACCCCTCTTTGCGCAAGCTCTCCGCGGCCCGCAGCCCGGCCAGCGACGCGCCGACGATGAGGACACGGCCATCGGCGGCGAGTGCTCCGTCCGCCTGGCTCATGTCCCGTCGTCCGCCGCGTCGAAGCGGATGGCCTGCACCGGGCAGGCGGCGGCGGCGCGCACGACCTCCGGCCGCTGGGCCTCGGCGGGCCCGCAGTCGTACATCAGGACCTCCTCGCCGTGCAGCTCGAACACGTTCGGCGCCTGGTAGACGCACTGCGCATAGCCCTGACAGCGATTCAGATCAACCACGATCCGCACGGTCGCCAGCCTCACGTGACTCGACCAGGGTGTCAACGACCCGGTTCCCGGTGCCCAGCCAACGCGATCGCGGCGCGCCCACCGTCGGGGGTTGACACACATTGTCCGCAGTGTGTGTCGAACCCACACAGTATGCGCGAGGCGCTGTGGGGGTCAGGCGCTGAGGACCGACGTCGGTGGGCGTGCGAAGCACTTCCCCGCGGTCGCGGAACCAGGCGCGGACAGCGCACTACCGCGTGGCCGCGCCCCTGCGGTTTAACTCGTGGGTATAGGTCGATCTCGAGTCGATAGGCTCACGGAGCAACCGGAGATCATCTTTGCTTTCTGCCGAAGGCCACCACCGCTTCAGACGATGGCGCGCAATACTGCATGTGGGTTACGCCCTGCCCGGGAGAAACTCGTTCGCGAGTAGCAAGCGGACGCGGTCTATACGTCCGGCCGGGCGCATTCAGTCTGTGTTTTCGGCCACCGATAGCGTGCGAGTTCGCAAACTTCGAGTCGAGGCAAAGGACGCATCGTGGCTCGGTGCCGTACACGCCGAACGTGGGCATTGCTGAGTGGGCTGGTTTGGGTAATCGCCGCCTGTGGCGCGCCTCCCGGCATCGATGCTCTGCCGAAGGCTCAACAACAGACCCCCGGGCCACCGACGCCTTCCGCGGCCCTGACTACGCCCATTCCTACGCCGGGTGCGACGCCTGCGCTTTCACCGGGTGCGGGCACTCCGGTCGTCTCACCACCGAACACGCCTGCTGATGCCCCAGTCGTCCCACCGCCCGCCGCTTCAATCGCCCCACCAACGGGCGCCTCAATCGCCCTGCCACCGCCGGCACCACCCGTCGGCCCGATCGACCCACCACCCCCGGCACCACCCGTCGGCCCGATCGACCCACCACCCCCGGCACCGACCCCCGTTCGGCCGCCGCTGAGCCTCTCTCCCGGCGGCCCCTCCCTCGGCTCTCCGCTCCCGGGGGGCGTTCCGGTTCTTCTGGGTGACGTGCGCCTTGGCGAAGCGAGTGCGCCGCTCCAGGCGACGGTCACCAACGGCGCAACCTTCGTCTACACGATCGACAAGTTCGAACTGACCGATCCGTCGTTCGTCCTGCTGTCAAACACCTGTTCCGGTGCGGTTCTGGCTCCGCAACAGACGTGCTCGTTCGCCGTCGTGTTCAAGCCGCAAACCGTCGGCCACGCAGAGGCATACGTCTCGATGCAGCTGAACACCTTCTGCGGCTTCCGACGTGACTACTTCCCGTGCTCCTACAAGAGTCCCGGCCCTGGTATCGGACAGAGCAGCAACTTCACGGTCGAGGACCTCCTCGGCGGCCTCCGGCGCGTCCGTTGGACCTTGGACAGCCTGAGCGACGGCCCGGGCAGAGGTAATTCCGTCGTCTTCGAGGGAGCAGGCGTCGGATGACGGTCAGCGGGCGCCTTGTCGCCGGCCTCCGCGAAGCGCTGGGCCCGCCTTCTCCGCCGCCACTGCCGCCACTGCCGCCACCGCCACCGCCACCGCCACCGCCGGCCAAGCCCGAGGACACACCGAGCCGTTTCCAACGGATCGTCCAACTCGTAGGTTCGATCGTCGCTCCCGTCTCTTTGATTACCGCGCTCATGTTCTACGTCGGCTGGGTGCGATCAGACGCACTCTTCCAACGCTTCGGAATAGACGCAGCCCTCCTGCAGTTCTCGAACCAGGACTATTTGCTACGCAGTGTCGACAGCCTGTGGCTGCCTGCGGGACTACTTCTGCTGACGGGGCTCGGCGCAGCGTGGGGATATCGAAGCGTCCGGACGAGGGTGGAACGCGGCACCCGGCCCCAGCACATCCGCCGGGCGGCCCACGGACTGATCGCCGCAGGCGTTTTGCTGGCGCTTCTCGGCCTTTTCGAGGTCATACTGCCTGGATGGTTGCCGCTGGATACGCTGATCTTTCCGGTCGTTCTGGGAGCCGGGGTCGCAACCGTCTACTGCGGAACCTGGCTCGTGCGGTGCGCGACGGCGATGGAAGGACCGAATCCCGTCACCGTACCTCCGCACTCCGCGCTGCCTGCAACGTTGACCGCCCTCCTCATCGTCCTCAACCTGTTTTGGGCGGCCGGGGAGTATGCGAAGGCGATCGGGCATGGCATTGCGGACCGCATCGCGGCTGAACCGAGCGGCCGCCCCTCGGTCATCATCTACAGCGAGAAGCGGCTGTATCTAGGCGGCGGTCGCACCGTCGCCGAAGAGGTTCTTCCCGACGATCCGACCGCGCGATTCCGTTATCGCTACAGCAAACTTCGCCTCCTGACGGCATTTGGCGACCGCTTGTTCCTTATCCCCGAGTCCTGGGCGGAGGGGCACCGCGACGCGATCCTTCTCGTTCTCGATAGTTCGGTGCGAATCGAGACCGGGCCGGGCGAAGCTTGAGCTGATCTGCGCTGAGCCGAACCGGTGAAGCGTCGCTATTCGACCAGCGTCTGCGTGCCGAGGACGACGGCGAGGGCAAGGCGGTCGGCATCCCCGGTGCCGGGCTCGGCGGTGTAGACCATGATGCGCAGGTCGTCGGCGGCGACGATGAGGGTGTCGCAGTCGAGAGTGATGCGCCCCACCGCGGGGTGGTCGATGATCTTCTGCTTGGACGTGACCTGGCGCGGATCGGCGTCACCGGACTCCCAGAGCCGCACGAACCGTGGGCTCTGCGCGGAAAGCGCGCTGACGAGCCGCTTGAGCGTTCGGTCGGCGGGGTAGCGGGCGGCGGTCAGGCGCAGGTCGGCCACCAGGAGCGCTTCGTGGTCGGCTTGCTCCTGCGGGGTGTGGACGACGCGGGTGCCGGGACCGAGGAGGTTGCGCCAGAGGGCGTTGCGTTCGATCCCCCGCCAGGTCGAGGTCTCGCCCATCAGCGCGTCGAAGGGCGCGTTGGCGACGATCAGGGTCGACGTGGCGTCGTACACCGCGACCGGTGTGTTCGCCAACCGGTCGAGCAGCCGTTGGACGCTCGCCGGGATGCGCGACGGAACGACGTCGAGCCCAGGAGCGGCGTGTCCGGCCAGCTGGTAGAGCAGGTCCCGCTCGTTGTCGGAGAGGCGCAGGGCCCTGGCGAGGGACTCGACGACCTGCGTCGAGGGCGAGGTCGCCCGCCCTTGCTCGAGGCGGGTGAGGTAGTCGGCGGAGATCCCGGCGAGTCCGGCGAGCTCTTCGCGGCGCAGCCCGCTCGCCCGGCGGCGCCCACCCACCCGCACGCCGACCGTCTGCGGCGAGACACGGTCACGCCACCGGCGCACCATCCGGCCGAACTCCCACGACTCCACGCCTGCAGTGTGCGCGCGCCTGCCGCCGATGTCCTGGCCCTGACGGTCCTACGACAACAGGACGACTGCCTGACCCGCGACCGCCGTCGGAAGCTCGAAGCATGACAACGACGCTCATCACCGGGGCGACCAGAGGCCTCGGCAAGGAAACCGCTCGCCAGCTCGTCGCCGCCGGGCACACCGTCTACGTCGGCGCCCGTGACGACGCCGCAGGCCGCGCGACCGCGGCGGAGCTCGGCGCCCGCTTCGTCCAGCTCGACGTCACCGACGACGCCTCGGTCGCCGCGGCCTTCGCCCAGCTCGAAGCCGAAGGCGGAGTCGACGTGGTGGTCAACAACGCGGGCATCGCCCTGCTCGGCCTGAACGGGCCCGACGCACTCGCGGTGTTCGACACGAACGCGGTCGGGATCATCCGGGTCACCGAGGCGGCCCTGCCGCTCCTGGCGAAGTCCGCCAACCCGGTCGTGGTCAACATCTCCAGCGCGCTCGGCTCGTTCTGGGCCAACCACAACCCCGACCGGCCCGCGTCGCACGTCTCCGCGATCGTCTACGGCGCGAGCAAGGCGGCCGTCTCGATGCTGACCGTCCAGTACGCGAGAGCGGTGCCCGAGGTCAAGTTCAACGCCGTCGAGCCGGGCTACACCGCAACCGAGCTCGGCGGTCAGCCCAACCCCCAGGGCCGCCCCGTCGAGATCAGCGCACAGAACGTCGTCCGCGCGGCCACGATCGGCACCGACGGCCCCACGGGAACGTTCCTGGAGGACGACGGCGAGCTGGCCTGGTAGGGGTTGACCGGGTCGGCGGGGCTAGCGCGAGGCTGGGGGCGCAGGAGCGAGTCGCACGCGGCGGTCGGCGCAGGAGCGGGTCGCGCGCGGGGCGGGCTGCGCCCATCGGCGCAGCCCTTGGGTCCGCGGCGCCGCCCCCCGCAGTGATCGCGGCGAGGCGCACAACAGGGTCCAGGCCGCCACCCAAGCGTGCGACTCACGGCGATCACGACCCTCCGCGGCGACCCCCGCGCCGGCATGATCGCCGGACCAGGCGGATTCCGTGCGCTGGCGCACGAAAACCGCCGCAAACG
>DASWUV010000255.1:0-7150 GCA_036401495.1 Pseudonocardia sp.
TCCGCGTCACGATCGGCGACTACAGCTACCGGAGCACGGTCGCCCGGATGGGCGGGCGCTTCCTCCTGCCCGTCAGCGCCGAGGTGCGCAAGGGCGCGGGGGTTGCGGCGGGGGACGAGGTGGACGTCGAGGTCGTGCTCGACGACGCGCCTCGCGAAGTGACCGTCCCCGACGATCTCGCCTGCGCACTCGACGCCGTCCCCGGAGCCAGGGCCCGGTTCGACGCGCTGAGCTACACCGCCCGCAAGGAGCACGTCCGCGCGGTGGAGGAAGCCAAAGCGGCATCGACCCGTGAACGGCGCGTCGCCAAGGTCGTGGACGCGCTGCGCAGCTGACGCCGTCTCAGATTTTCACCTCGGGCAAGCCCGCGACCTGCTGTGCTGGGAGGCCCCGAGCCAGGAGTACGCGATGATCCGTGAGGCGGAGCTGTTCGTGATGGCCGAGACGATGCTGCTCGAGGTGCTCGGCCGCGTCCGCCCAGAACACCGCAATCTCGCGGTCCCGTCCGTGTTCGACGTGCCCGGCGGCGCCGAGCCCGCGCCGATCCGCGAGGTCATGGCGCACTATGCCCGCGACGACGCCTGGGTGCCGGACATGCTCGCCGGGTCCACGACGGACGAGGTCGGGCCGGACAAATACGACGGCGACCTGCTGGGCTCCGACCCACGCGTCGCACTGACCCGGATCGTCGAGGCGGCGTGCGCGGCGGCCCGCACGGTCACCGAGCCGGACGCGACGGTGCACTGCAGCTTCGGCGACGGCACGGCGAGCGACTACCTCTGGCGGCTGAGCATCGCCCGCTGCTTCCTCGCCCACGACGTCGCGATGGCGCTCGGCTCCCGCGCCTGCCCGCTGCCCGAGGATCTCGCGAAAGGCATGTACGAGGGCACGGCGCCGACGGCCGACCACTGGCGCTCGGTCGGGCTGTTCCGCACACCGCTGCCGTGGCCGGAAGGCCATGTGTCGTGGCGCGACCAGTTCCTGCTGCTGGCCGGGCGCGACCCACACCCGTTCCTCGACCACTAACCCGCTGGACCGATGAGGGTCGAGAATCACGGATCCGTCGTCGAAACAACAAATCCGTGCTTCTCGACGCCCTACGCCGGACCTGTCGGACGCCCACGCCGGCCCCGGCATCAGGTGACCACGGCGAGCCGCACATCAGGGTCGTGTTCGGCGCCCTGGTGCGCGTCTCGCGCCGACCACCCCACGACCGCGGCGGACAGGGGGACGAACGGGGCGACGAGCTGGCGGCGCGGTGTGTCCCGGCGCGCACACACCGTCCGGGGCTGACACACATCGTCCGCAGTGTGTGCCGACCCCACGCAGTGTGTGTGGCGCTGTGTCAGGCACGTCGGCCCGACATTCAGTCGGTCCGCCGGTGACGGGCCGAACAAGAACTGGCACGATCTGCAAGGGTGAGCAGCAGGCCTGCGGCGGCGCAGCACTTGCGCGACCTCGCGCGGCTGCGTCGGGTTCGCGACCGGATCGACCGCGAGTACGCACAACCGCTTGACGTCGAGGCGCTCGCCCGCGGCGTGAACATGTCGGCGGGCCACCTCAGCCGCCAGTTCCGGCTGGCTTACGGCGAGTCGCCCTACTCCTACCTCATGACGCGGCGTATCGAGCGCGCGATGGCCCTGCTGCGGCGCGGCGACCTCAGCGTCACCGAAATCTGCTTCGCGGTCGGCTGCGCGTCGCTGGGCACCTTCAGCACGCGCTTCACCGAGTTGGTCGGGGTGCCGCCCAGCACCTACCGAAGCCAGACGACGGGCGTGACGGCGGAGATGCCTGCCTGCGTCGCCAAACAGGTCACCAGACCGGTCAGGAATCGAGAAGCACCGCTTCCGGAACGGCATCTAGCGTCATCGCCATGAACCTCACCATTCACTCGACCTTCCTCCCCCACGAAGACCCGGAGGCCGCGCTGGCCTTCTACCGCGACACCCTCGGCTTCGAGGTCCGCGGCAACGTCGGCTACAACGGCCTGCACTGGATCACGGTCGGCCCCGCCGACCAGCCCGAGACGTCCATCGTGCTGTACCCGCCCGCCGCCACCCCCGGCCTCACCGACGACGAGCGCCGCACCATCGGCGAGATGATGGCCAAGGGCACGTACGCCACGCTCATCCTGGCCGCCAAGGACCTCGACGGGACGTTCGAGCGCCTGCAGGCGGGTGACGCCGAGGTCGTCCAGGAGCCGACCGAGCAGCCCTACGGCGTCCGCGACTGCGCCTTCCGCGACCCTACGGGCAACCTGATCCGCATCCAGGAGCGGCGCTGACCCGCCCGACGTCAGCAGCGGCCTGCTGACGGCCACGCCGACCGCGACCCAGATGGAGAGACGATGAGCACGGCCACGAAGACGTACACCCACCCGCCTGCGGGCCGCGCCGCCGAGAACCCTGCCGCCGAGAACCCTGCCGACAGCCACGATCTCATCCGGGTGCACGGCGCGCGCGAGAACAACCTCAGGGACGTCAGCATCGAGCTCCCGAAGCGCAGGCTGACCGTGTTCACCGGGGTGTCCGGCTCGGGCAAGAGCTCGCTGGTGTTCGACACGATCGCCGCCGAGTCGCAGCGGTTGATCAACGAGACCTACAGCGCCTTCGTGCAGGGTTTCATGGCGACGCTGGCGCGGCCCGACGTCGACGTCCTCGACGGGCTGACGACCGCGATCATCGTCGGCCAGGAACGCATGGGGGGCGACGTCCGCTCCACGGTCGGCACCGCCACGGACGCCAACGCCATGCTGCGCATCCTGTTCAGCAGGCTCGGGCAGCCCCACATCGGCTCACCCCAGGCGTTCTCCTTCAACGTCGCCTCGATCAGCGGAGCGGGCGCGGTCACCGTCGAGCGCGGCGGGCAGGCCGTCAAGGAGCGTCGCAGCTTCTCCGTCACGGGGGGCATGTGTCCGCGCTGCGAAGGCCGCGGCTCGGTCTCCGACATCGACCTCTCCGCGATCTACGACGACAGCAGGTCGATCAACGAGGGCGCGATCATCATCCCGGGCTACAGCGTCGAAGGGTGGTACGGCCGCATCTTCTCGGGCTGTGGCTTCTTCAGCCCGGACAAGCCGATCAGCGCGTTCACCAAGCGCGAGCGCAACGACCTGCTCTACAAGGAGCCGACCAAGATCAAGGTCGACAACATCAACCTGACGTACGAGGGGCTGATCCCGCGGATCCAGAAGTCGATGCTGGCCAAGGACGTCGACTCGCTGCAGCCGCACATCCGCGCCTTCGTCGAGCGGGCGGTGACGTTCAGCGGCTGCCCCGACTGCGGCGGCACCCGCCTTTCCGAGCTCGCCCGGTCGTCGAAGATCAAGGGGATCAGCATCGCCGACGCCTGCGCGATGCAGATCAGCGACCTCGCCGCATGGGTCCGCGAGCTTGCGGACCCCTCCGTGGCGCCCCTGCTGGAGGCGCTGCGCGACAGCCTCGACTCCTTCGACGCGATCGGGCTCGGCTACCTCAGCCTCGACCGTCCGGCGGGCACGCTGTCCGGTGGCGAGGCGCAGCGCACGAAGATGGTCCGCCACCTCGGCTCCGCGCTCACCGACGTCACCTACGTCTTCGACGAGCCGACGATCGGCCTGCATCCGCACGACATCCAGCGGATGAACGCGCTGCTGCTGCAGTTGCGCGACAAGGGCAACACCGTGCTCGTCGTCGAGCACAAGCCGGAGGCGATCGCGATCGCCGACCACGTCGTGGACCTCGGACCCGGCGCGGGCACCGAGGGCGGCGAGGTGGTGTTCGAGGGCACGGTCGAGGGGCTGCGGGCCAGTGGCACGATCACCGGGCGCCATCTGGACGACCGCGCATCGGTGAAGCCTGCGGTGCGCACGCCGTCGGGGGCGCTGGAGGTGCGCGGCGCCGACACCCACAACCTGCGCGGAGTCGACGTCGACATCCCGCTCGGCGTGCTGGTCGTCGTCACCGGGGTGGCGGGCTCGGGCAAGAGCTCGTTGATCCACGGGTCCGTGTCCGGTCGGGACGGCGTGGTCTCGGTGGACCAGAGCGCGATCCGCGGCTCCCGCCGGAGCAACCCGGCGACGTACACCGGACTGCTCGAGCCGATCCGCAAGGCGTTCGCGAAGGCCAACGGTGTGAAGCCCGCGCTGTTCAGCGCCAACTCCGAGGGCGCCTGCCCCAACTGCAACGGGGCGGGCGTCGTCTACACCGACCTGGCCATGATGGCGGGCGTCGCGACGACGTGCGAGGTGTGCGAGGGGAAGCGGTTCCAGGCCGAGGTGCTGGAGTACGCGTTCGGGGGCAAGGACATCAGCGAGGTCCTCGCGCTGCCGGTCGCCGATGCGCGCGACTTCTTCGACTCCGCCGACGCGAAGGTGCCCGCCGCCCACAAGATCCTCACCCGGCTCGCCGACGTCGGCCTGGGCTACATCAGCCTCGGCCAGCCGCTCACCACGCTGTCGGGCGGCGAGCGGCAGCGGCTCAAGCTGGCCACCCACATGGGCGAGAAGGGCGACGTCTACGTCCTCGACGAGCCGACCACCGGGCTCCACCTCGCCGACGTCGAGCAGCTGCTCGGCCTGCTCGACCGGCTCGTCGAAGCGGGCAAGTCGGTGATCGTCATCGAGCACCACCAGGCGGTCATGGCGCACGCCGACTGGATCATCGACCTGGGCCCCGGCGCAGGCCACGACGGCGGCCGGATCGTCTTCGAAGGCACCCCGGCCGACCTCGTCGCCGCTCGCTCCACCCTCACCGGCGAGCACCTCGCGGCCTACGTCGGCGCCTGAGTCACGGGGCGTACTCCGACGAGGTCTCCGTCGCGTAGCGGGCCATGGTCGCGGCCAGTTCGTCGGGCGAAGGGCCGCCGGGCCCCGCGTTGCTCAGGTCGCGGAAGTACTGGACGTAGAGGTCGGGGGTGAACGTCGTGAGCATCACCGCGGGCTCGTCGGCGGGGTTGGCGAACGTGTGCGGTGCGCCCGTCGGCACCATGACCAGAGTTCCCGGTCCCGCGTCGTGGTCCTGCTCGCCGACGGTGAAGCGCACGGTTCCGGAGATCACGTAGAACCCCTCCTCGTGCTGCGCGTGGCGGTGCTGGGGCGGTCCGGGGGTGTGCGGGCTGAGCGTCGAGACGGAGATCCCGAGGCGGTGCCTGGTGTTGCTGCCGTCTTCGAGCACGCGCATCTGGGCGCCCGGGCCGAGAGGGATGACTTCGCCCTCATCCGGACCGACGATGGAAACTGGAACCACGGTTATCTCCTTTGGGGTGGGATGGCGCCGCGCTCAGAATGTCGTCGCGAGCCACGCCGCGACAGCTGCGAGCACAATCAGCACGACATTCAAACCGGTGACCTTGGCCTCACCACGGCGCAGGTGCAGACCCGTGGCCAGGACCTGCAGGATCACGAAGCCCACGGCGGCCGCGACGGCGAGACCAGGCGCGACCCCCGTCAACGGGGGCAGGATCAGCCCGAGCACGCCGAGGATCTCGATGGCACCGATGAGCCGAACGGCCCGCATGGGCACGGTGTCGACCCAGCCCATCATCGGCGCGAGCTGCTAGACACATCGGTGTTCACCGAGCTGGGACAGCGCATCCCCGAGATCTCACAGCGCATGTTGACCTTGACCCTGCGCCACCTCGAACGCGACGGCCCGGTCGGGCGCACCGTCTTCGCCGAAGTGCCACCCCGGGTCGAGTACGAGCTGACACCGATGGGCCGCACCCTGATCGGAGCCGCCGTAATGCTGGCCGAGTGGGCGATCGACCACAACCCCGACGTCGAGCGCAGCCAACAGTCCTACGACTCCCGCGGAGACTGATCGGCGGGCCGGAACCTGTCAGCCACTGCGCCGCGATGAGTTCCGGTCCGGTCGCGAGTCTCTCCCGGTGACCGTCGCACGCCGCTGACGGCCCAGCTACCCACGGAGGACGGCGATGACGACTACGTCGAACGACCAGACCACCTTGCGACCCGGCCGCCCGCCCGTCGTCGACCAAGCCACCTGGCAGGCCGCCCGTGCCGAGCTTCTGCTCCGGGAGAAGGCCCACACCCACGAGGGCGACGCCATTGCCGCGGCCCGGCGGAGGCTGCCGATGGTGGAGCTGGACGGGACGGTCGAGGTCGTCGGACCCGATGGCCCGGTCCCGTTCCTCGACCTGTTCCAGGGCCGCGACGAGCTCGTGGTCTACCAACACATGTGGCACGACGGCGCGCCGCACCAGGGGCAGTGCGAAGGCTGCACCGTCACGGCGTGGCAGGTGCAGGACGCGGTCTACCTCAACGCCCGCGGCGTCTCGTTCGCCATTCTGACCTCGGGTCCATGGGACGAGGTGGCCGCCTACGTCGAGTTCATGGGCTACACCCAGCCCTGGTACTCCGTGCGGGGTGTGGCGGCGCCGATCGGCGGGGAGATGGGGAACATCGTCTGCTTCCTGCGCGACGGCGACCGCGTGTTCCTCACCTACTCCACGACGGGCCGTGGAGTCGAGTGCGCCAGCGGGTCCTTCGCCCTGCTCGACATGACGCCCTACGGCCGCGGCGAGGCGTGGGAGGACCACCCCGAGGGCAGGCCCGCGGCCAGCGGCGGCCGCGACGGGCGCCCGGCCGTTCGCGGCCAAGCCTGCTGGTACTGGCGCTCGGCCGCGGACGGGACCGCCACGTGGGGTCCGACCAGCAGGCCCGTGCCGCAGTGGACCCGCCCCGGCGCGGGCCCGGTGGAGACCCTCGGACGGCACGGCGACCACCACTGACGCGGAGCTACCCATGGTCGGATGATCGCGTCTCGACTCCGCTTCAGGTCACGTCGCTATGGGTTGAACGCGATTGCCCGAGCCCGGGCCCGGCTATTGCGGGTTTGGCGGCAAGTCGAACAGGGCCAGCTCGGCGGCGTCGGGCGGCTGAAAGACGTGCACCCATTCTTCAAGGTGGGAGCGGAGGATCGGTTTGCTGTTCCAGGGAGGCGCCGCGTTGCGGACCTCGATGCGCCGCCAGAGTTCGTGGACCGGCGCCTCCGTGTAGTGGAGTTCGACGCCGACGCCGAGGTGACGGGCCGCGGCCCGTAGCTCGTCCCGTTCGTGCTTGGCCCAGAGCCCGAAGTCCAGGACGACGCTCAGGCCGAGCCGCACGATGTCCTGCGCGAGATTCCAGAGTTCCTGCTGGACCTTCTCTTGG
>DASWUV010000256.1:0-18111 GCA_036401495.1 Pseudonocardia sp.
TTCTTCCTCGACAACTGGCCGACGTTCGCCATCGGCGTCGCCCCACGGATGACCGGCCCGAACGACGGGACCCCTGGGATCGAGTCGAGGTCGATCGACATCCCCCTCGACCTTGCGCACGCCGTCCACGCCCACACGGTGGACAGCGGGTTCGACCTCGCCGTCAGTCAGTCGTTCACGATCGATCACTCGATCATGGTGCCGCTGCACTACCTCGACACGGGACGCCGCGGTGCTGCCGCTGTTCGTCAACGGCATGTGCCTCCGCTACCCAGGGCGATGCGCTGCGCCGAGCTGGGTCGCACCGTGGCCAAGGCCGTGGCGGACGCGCCGGGGGACGCCCGTGTCGCACTGGTCGCCAGCGGCAGCTTCTCCATCGAGCTGGGCGGTCCTCGAATCGATCAGGGCCAGCTGTGGGGCGTGCCGGACAAGCAGTGGGCGGCCCGGACCCTCGCCTACCTGCAGGCCGGTGACGTCGACGGCCTCATCGCCGCAGCCACCCCCGAACAGTTGGCCCGTGCGGGCAACGTGGGCGGTGAGCTGCTCAACTGGATCGCGGTCGCAGCCGCCACCCAGAACGCCCCGCAGTCACTCGACGCCCAGGAAAAGATCGGCCACGCCTTCGCCTGGTGGGACATGGGAGCCTGAATGTCGGTCTACGAGGTCAATCGCCTGTGCCGCGACGCCTTTCGGGACGCGGGTTTTCGGCAGCAGTTGCTCGACGACCCTGCCGCCGCGCTCGCGTTGCGCGACTTGACCGAGCAGGAACGCTCCGCGCTACTCGCCGGTGACGTCGGGCAGCTGTACCGGATGGGCGTCCTGGCGTTCCTTTTGTCTTATGTTCCGAGGTTCACGCTCTTCGGCGTCGACCTCGACGAGTTCGGCAGGCGCATGCGAGCCGAGGCGTGAAGCGGACGTCTGCTCGACAGCAGTGCGGAATCGTTCCGCCCGTAGCGAGAGGTTGATCGAGATGTCGTTCGGCATGCTGGTCCAGCTCCACGTCAAACCAGGGCACATGCAGCAGGTGACGGCGATCCTCGAGGGCTTGCTGCCTCGGGTCGCGAGTGAAGACGGCTGCCTGGCCTACACCCTCTACAGCAACGACAGCGGCCCCGACACGATCTGGCTGTACGAGGTCTACGAGAGCAAGCAGTACCACCGCGAGGTCCACAGTCAGTATCCCGAGGTCAAACTCGTGATGGAGCAGCTCCCCGAACACATGGCAGCCCCGTGGCTGGTTCTCGAGGGTGACGAACTGTTGACCCTTCCGCAGACCCAGCCCCACTGACGCGAGGAGCCGGTGCGGTCGCGGCATTCGTCAATGCGGCGTCGGGGCCCGCTTCGACGACGCGAGTGCCGCGGCCATCGCGCACCCGAGGCCCACGACCGAGGTCGCGGTGCGCAGCGTGTGGACGGTGTGCCAGCGGTCCCGCGTCTGCTCCCAGCCCTGCGGGGGTTCATGCGGTGGCCACGTCAGCACCGTGCTGTTGATGGGCAGCTCGATGCTGCCCGTCAGGGCGAGGGAAGCGAACTGGGACAGGAAGCTGCCGACGGTCAGGGCGAAGGAGCCGGACCGGCGGTCGCTGGGGGAGACGACGAGCAGGGCCGCTTGGCAGGCAACCGCCAGCGGCAACAGGACACCCATCACCGGCCGGAGGTTGCGGACGGTCGCCTGTTGCACCTCGACGTACGTGGCGGGGGAGAACGTTCTCGTCGAGGGCCCCAGGCTGGTACTGGTTCCGAAGAACACCCCGGTCGACAGCGCGGTCGACATCATGGCGGTGAACTCAAGAAGCTTCCTTCGCGCGGTCACGTCTTCATCATCCTCGTCGGCCGCAGCCATGCATTTCGGCCGACGGCGCCGCGATCGCCCGCTGAATGCACCCGATGGGATGCTCTCCGACGTGGACGGTCACCGAGCGCGCTCCCGGCGGGTATTCATCGCCCACACGTCCGAGTTGGGCCGTTTCCCGGAGAGACACTCGTTCGTCGCGGCCGCGCAGGACGCCATTCGCCGAGCGGGCGATCTCCCTTTCGATATGACGGTCTTCACGGCGAGCGAGCACCGGGCCGCGGAGGTGTGCCGTCGAGCCGTACGAGAATCCGACGTTTTCGTGCTCATCGCGGGCTTCCGCTACGGCAGCCCGGTTGATGATGAGCCGGACCTCTCCTACGCTGAGCTGGAGTTCGCGACGGCGCAGGCCGAGGGTCTGCCCATATATGCGTTCGTTCTCGACCAGCGGACTGTCGGCCCCGTCGAGCTGTTCTGCGACGGCACGAACTGCCATCGTCAACGGGACTTCCGTGAGCGGCTGGGGCACAGCGGCATCACCACCGTGCAGGTCGATTCGCCGGATCGGCTCGGGCTGTTGCTCTACCACGCGCTGGTGCCGCCCCCCGGTGCGCGGGCACCGCAGATCAACGCGATCCCCGCAGGTCGGATGGTCTTCGTCGGGCGGGAGGACGTCCTCGCCCACGTTCATGACGGCTTGGTCGGGGGCCGCATCGTGGCGCTGACCGGGACCAGTGGGATCGGCAAGACCAGCATCGCGATCGAGTACGCGCGCCACCGCCACGAGGACCGCTACGACGTCAGGTGGTGGGTGCGGGCGGGGGATCCAGAGTCGGTCCCCGCGGGTCTGGCCAGGCTTGCCCGCCGTCTCGATCTCGCGACCGAGTGGGAGTCTGACCACGCGGCGATCAGCGAGCTGCGCAGATGGCTGAGCACGCGGGACCGGTGGCTGTTGGTGTTCGACGGCGTTGCGGAGCCCGAAGTCGTCGCGAGCTACCTGCCGACGGGGCCCGGCAAGATTCTCATCACGTCCCAGAGCCGACGGTGGGACGGTATCGCCACGACGATCGTCGACGTGTCGTTGCTCGACCGGCCGGACTCCGTCGCGGTGTTGCACTCCTGGATGGAGGACATCTCAGACGCGGACGCCGCTCAGGTCGCCGAGGAACTCGGCGACGTGCCGTCGGTGCTGGACGTCGCCGCCGGATCGCTGCTGACACGCGGAGTCAGCCCCGCCGAGTTCCTTGACCGGCTGACGCGGCGCACTTCTCAGGTCCGACAACAGCATCGAACCGACTCGGAGCAGGGCCCGGCGACCCGGGCCACCTGGGCGATCGCGTTCGACGCACTCGCCGACAACGACCCGACTGCGATGGATCTGCTCACCGTGCTCGCGTGGTGCGGCGTCGAGCCCCTCCCGCTCAGCGTCTTCGACGCCCTCGCGGAACGTGCCGATGTCCTCCCGCCGCGGCTGCAGCCACTGGCGACCGGCGCCCGCTCAGGTTCACTGGCCGAATGCGTCAGAACGCTGCGCGGGTACGGCATGGTGGTACTCGCGCTGGACAAGAGCACGGTGCTGTTGCATCGCGTCCCTGCAGGGCTGCTGCAGGCCCGAACCAATGACCCCGCGCACTGGCACGCCGCTGTCGTCCGTCTGCTTCGGCACGCGCTGCCCTTCGATATCTGGGAAAACCCGGCCGAGTGGGAGCCATGGCGACGTCTGCTCCCGCACGTGCGCGCTGTGACCGAACAGGGCCGCTTGCTCGATCAGGTCACCGAGGACGCGGCATGGCTGATCGACCGGATGGCCACCTACCTGCAGACGACCGGCCAGCCCCGCGAGGCGGAGCCGCTGTTTCGGCGCGCCTACGAACTGAGCCGATCGACCTTGGGTCCCGACGCCCCGGCCACGCTGATGTGTGGCAACAACCTGGCGAACAACCTGCTCGTACTGGGCCGCTTGGAGGAGTCGGCCATTCTGGTCAAGGACACCCGGGACCGGCGCAGGCGCACGCTTGGCGCCGATGATCCTGACACCTTCAAGTCGGAGAAGAACCTCGCGCTCGTCCTGTCCGCCGTCGGCCGGTATTCCGAAGCGCGCGCTCTCGACGCGGATCTCTATGAACGGCGAACCCGCCGGCTTGGTCCCGAACACGTGGACACCCTCAGCTCAGCGGGCAACCTCGGCGACGACCTGCGTGCGCTCGGCGAGTTCGCGCAGGCGCGTGGTCTACATCAGCGCACACTCGACCGGCTGCGCGCCATTCTCGGCGACGACCATCCGCGGACGCTGAACTGTGCAGACCAGCTCGCCGAGGACCTCGCCGCCGCGGGCGACTATCAACAGGCCCGGTCGGTTTACCAGGGCACCCTTGACCGCCGACGAAGGGTCCAAGGCGCGGACCACCCCAGCACACTGACCTGCGCCCAGAACTTCGCCACGGCCCTGCTCGCTCTCGGCGAGACGGCGGCCGCCGTCGATGAGTATCGCGACATCCTCGAACGGCGTCGCGTCGTGCTCGGCGACAACCATAGTCGGACAAGGGACACCGAATGGGCGCTCGCGCGAGCTACGGTCGCGCTTCGTTAGCTTATCGGGTCGTGGACCGCGTCCCACCAGTCGCCGAGCGACACGTAATAGTACGGGTCGTGGTCTGCAGCCAAACCGAATGCGCTGTCACGCGACCGTGAGTACGATCTTGCCTTGAAGATGGCCCTGAGCGGCGCGTTCGTGTGCCGCTCGGGCGTCCGCCAGCGGGAAGGTGCTGTCGATCGCGGCGTGAACCGTGCCCGCGGCGAGCAAGCCTCCGAGTTCGGCGAGCTGGGGCCCGTTCGAGCGGACCTGGGTGCCGGAGGTCGTGACGCCCAGCTTCTCCTTCTCTTCAGGGTCGTACTCAGCGAGGAACACCGGGTACAACACGCCGCCGCGCTTGAGCGTGCGCAGGAAACGACTGCTGTCGGGACCACCCACGGTGTCGAGTACGAGATCGACGTCGTGCGCGATCTCCTCGGGACGGCTCGTGGTGTAGTCGATGAACTCGTCGGCGCCCAGCTTGCGCAGGAACGACTCGTGGGTGCCCGAGGCGACCGCGATGACGTGCGCACCTTTCCACTTTGCGAGCTGCACCGCGAAGTGCCCCACGCCGCCTGCGGCCCCGTTGACGAGCACCGTCGTCTCGCCGTTCAGTGCGATCGGGCGATGCTGCACCGCTTGGAAGGGCGTCGGATGGTCGTGTCCGAGCTCGATCAGGAACTGCCACGCCGTGAGGCCTGCCATGGGGACCGCCGCGGCCTGCACGTGATCGACGAGGACAGGCTTGAGTGCGAGATCCGCCGCGGGTGCGGCGACGTACTCGGCATAGGCGCTGCTGTCGACGCTGGGAAAGCGAAGGAGCCCGAAGACTGCATCGCCTACGGAGAAACCCTCGACGTCCGGGCCGACGGCCGCGACGACGCCCGAGACGTCCGTCCCCGGAATCATGGGCAAACTCAGCTTCGGTCTCATCTCCGGAGGCACGTTCGGCATTCCTTCGCGCACATACCAATCGGGCGGATTGACGCCGACCGCGTGCACGCGGACAAGTACCTCACCCGACTCCGGCTCGGGAATCGGCACCTCCTCATAGCGCAGCACGTCGGGGCCACCGTGCTGGTGCAGCCGGATTGCCTTCATGGTGTGCGTCGGCATCGCTTCCTCGTCCTCTGAGCAGTGGACTCCGCTTTTCGGAGCAGTGCTCCACATATACGGGGCACCGCTCCGATCTGTCAAGATGGGCAGGTGCGAGCTGACGCCAGGAAGAACTACGACCAGCTACTCGCGGTCGCGCGCGCCGCTGTCACCGAGCAGGGCGCCGACGCGTCGCTGCGCGACATCGCCCGCAGAGCAGGTGTCGGGCTCGGTACGCTGTACCGGCACTTCCCGACGCGGGAGGCGTTGCTCGAGGCCTTGCTCCGCGCGAGCTTCGACGAGCTGGCGGCACAGGCAGTCGAGCTTGAAACGTCGAGTTCTCCCGCGGACGCCCTCGTCGTGTGGCTGCGCGACTGCGTTGCAGGCGCACACGAGTATCGCGGCGTAGTGGCGCTGATGATCGCGGCCATCGAAGACGCGCAGTCCGCCCTCCACGCTTCGTGCGTCGCGATGCGCGCGGCAGGCACGCGGCTACTGGTCCGCGCTCAGGCGGCCGGCCTGGCGCGGGCCGACATCGACGGCACAGACCTGTTTGCGCTGATCGGGGCGCTGGCGTGGCTTGCCGACCAACCCTCGCTCGCGCCACGCGCCGATCACCTGTTCGGCATCATCACCGGCACGATCCTGAACAGCCCCAGTGTGTCCGGCGACGTGACCAGTCGGTAGCAGCAAGATCGTCTGCCACGGCGGACGGCAGGCGTTCGAGATGCGGTCGGCCCTCCTGCGAACTAGCTTCCCGTGGATGACGGAGGCGGGCGGGGCCGGGCATCAGGGTCGGGACATGCAGATGCTGCGGCGGATGACGTGGGCGACCGCCATCGGTGAGGGCCTTGACGGCTTCGACCTCGGCATCATCGCGGTCGTGCTGCCGCTGATCACGCACGATCTGGGAATGTCGCCGGTGTGGAGCGGTTTGATCGCCGCCTCGACGCTCGTGGGCATCTTCTTCGGTTCCCCCGTGGTGGGGTGGCTGTCCGACCGGATCGGCCGCAGGACGCTGTTCACCGTCGACATTGCGGCTTTCGTCGTACTCGGCCTGTTGCAGGCCGTCATCACCGCGCCGTGGCAACTCCTCGTCGTGCGCCTGCTGCTCGGATTCGCCGTCGGCGCCGAGTATGCGCTGGGCGCGGCCCTGCTCTCGGAGTTCGCACCGTCGGCCGGGCGTGGGCGGCGCGTCGCGGGGCTGCTGGTCACCTGGTACGTCGGCTACCTGGTCTCTGTGGTGATCAGCTTTGCCCTGGTCGACCTCGCGGGGCTGTCGTGGCGATGGGTGCTGGCCACCAGCGTCGTCCCGGCTGTCATCACGCTGGTCGCCCGGATCGGGCTGCCGGAGTCCCCGCGCTGGCTCATGGGCCGCGGGCGTGTCGACCAGGCCCGCGCGATCGCCGACCGCTACCTCGGCGGCGAGGCGTACTTCCGCGAGGAGGAGGTCACGGGCGAGCACGGGCAGGCCAACGCGGGCGGGCTGCGGAGGCTGTTCGAGCCCGGCATGCGTGGTCGCACGATCTTCGTCTGCATCTTCTACGCCTGCAACGTGGCGCCCTACTTCGCCATCTTCACCTTCGCCCCTCAGGTCTTCACCTCCCTCAACGTGACCAATGAGGCCGCGAGCACGATCCTGGCCAACACGATCGCGGCGATCGGCGCGGTCGTCGGGATGCTCACCATCGAACGAGTGGGGCGCCGCGCCCAGCTCATCGGCCCCTTCTGGATCATGGCAGGCGCGCTGGTGATCGTCGGTGTCTGGGCGTCGGCGCCGAGCGCGGTCATCGTCGCCTGCTTCGCCGTTTTCGCGTTCTTCAACGCCCTGCAGGGCAACCTGGACGCGGTCTACCCGACCGAGGTGTTCCCCACCGAACTGCGCAGCACCGGCGTCGGGGTGTCCACGGCGTTCAGCCGGATCGGCGCGGCGGCAGGCACGTTCCTGCTGCCGATCGGCATCGCGGGCATCGGCATCGGCCCCTGCATGCTCATCGCCGCAGGGCTGTGCGTGCTCGGCGGGGCCGTGTCGCAGTTCATGGCGCCCGAGACCACCGGGCTCTCGCTCACCCACACCGCGGCACTTCGCCCGAGAGCAGCCGAGGCGGCGGCCTGACACCCGGCGCGTCGTGACCCGCGGTAGAGCCTGTCGGCGAGCGGACGCGCGCGGGGCGAGTCAGGGGGACTCGCCGTTCCTCCGGCTCGACCTCATCAGAGGACGCGGGCCTGCCCGAGCGCCTCGGGTTGAGCGTGGCCAGACCCCTCGACCATCGGCGCGGTGGTGCCGCGGACGACGAGATGCGGCGGCGTGACCAGTTCTCGTTGGCGGACGGGGGTTCCTTCGATGCGGGCAATCGCGCGCGCGACGGCGAGGGCGCTCATCTGTTCAGTGTCCTGCGCGATGGTTGTGAGGTTGACGTGGGACAAGCGCGCGAGGCGGCTGTCGTCGTAGCCCACGACGCTGATGCTGCCGGGCACGGCGACGCCTGCGCGGTGCAGCACGTCGAGTGCGCCGATGGCGCTGCGGTCGTTGAACACGGCGATGGCGGTGGGTGGGGCCACCGAGTTGTGGAGGGCGGAATCGAGGAGTGTGCGGACGGCGTCGGCGCCGTCGTCCTCCGTGAGTCCGCCTGCCTCGATGTGGATCTGGGAGTCGAGGCCGTGCCGGTGCATCGCGTCGCGGTAGCCGCGGCGACGCTCGGCTGCGCCGGGAGCGCGACCGCCGTCGATGTGGACGATGCGCCGGTGACCGAGGGCGACGAGGTGGTCGACGGCCTGCTGCACGCCCTCGTTGTCGGCGGTACGGACGACGTCGAGGGCGCGGTGCCGGGCCGCGCGGGCGACGACGACGACGGGTAGCCGTTCGGTGAGCTGCGCGAGCGCGGACGTAGAGGCGTGCGGACCGAGCAGGATGAGCGCCTCGCAGCGGTCCTGCAGGAGGCTCCCGACAGCGCGTTGTTCGTCACGGGCGGGGGTGACGGCGCTGAGCGTCAGCGCGTACCCCGCCGCGTCGGCTGCCGTGTAGAGGCCGCTCACGAGGTCGCCGTGGAAGGCGTGCTGGACGCCGAACACCACGCCGAGCAGCCGGCTGCGGCTGCTGCGCAGCAACCGGGCCCGAGTGTCGGGTCGGTAGCCCAGTTCGTCGGCAGCCTGCAGGACCCGCTGACGGGACTCTGCACTGGCGCCAGGGACATCGCGGATCACGATCGAGACCAGTGCGACCGACACCCCGGCCCGCGCGGCCACGTCGGTGAGCGTCGGCCGCCGACCGCGGCCGGGATGCTCCGCCGTGATCATGGCCTGAGCATACGCGCTATCTATAGAACGTTCTAGGTGAAGCGCTTGACAAGAACCAATCTGCCGTCGCAACCTGCTACTACGACATAGAACGTTCTAGAAGCGGAGGCGTCGATGACGGGGATTATGGGAGCCGAGCCGGTGGGCGTGGCCCTGGTCGGGTCGGGACGGATGGGTTCGTTCCACGGCGCGACGCTGGCCAGGAAGATCCCGGGAGCGCGACTGGTGGCGGTGGTCGACCCGGCAGCGGGCGCGGCGGAGCGGTTGGCCGCCGACCTCGGCGCGGAACGGGCGTCCACGGACCCGACAGAGGCGTTCGCCGACCCCGACGTGGACGCCGTGGTGATCGCGGCGCCCGCCCGGTTCCACGCGGATCTGGTGGTCGCCGCGGCAACGGCGGGCAAAGCCGTGTTCTGCGAGAAGCCGATGGCGCTGTCGCTGGCGGACGCCGACCGTGCCGTCGACGCCGCCCGCGCGGCCGGGGTCGTGCTGCAGGTGGGGTTCAACCGGCGCTTCGCCCCTGACTGGCAAGCGGCCCGCGCGCTGCTCGACGACGGCCGACTGGGCACCCCGCGGCTGCTCCGCTCGGTCACCCGCGACCCCGGCGGCTTCGATCCGGCACGTGTCGCGCCGGACACGATCTTCAACGAGACCCTGATCCACGACTTCGACGCGTTGCGGTTCCTCAACCCCGGCGCGGAGGTCGTCGAGGTCTACGCGTCGGCGGATGCCCTCGTCGAGCCCGACTGGCGTGACCGGGGCCTGCTCGACACGGCAGTGGTGACCGTGAAGTTCGACAACGGTGCCGTCGGCGTCGCCGAGGCGTGCTTCGAAGCCGCCTACGGTTACGACGTGCGCGGTGAGGTCCTCGGCTCCGGCGGGATGGCCACGATGGGCGACGGCAGGCGCACCGGCATGGCCTTCTCGGGCGGGGCAGGTCGTGTCGTCGACACGGTGCGCGGTGACCAGGAGCTGCTCGCGGGCGCCTACGTCGCCGAGTTGGCCGCGTTCGTCGATGCCGTCCGAACGGGCACGCCCGCGCAGGTGGACGGTGAGGACGCGCGCGCCGCGCTGGTCATCGCACTGGCCGCGGCCGAGTCGGTCCGGGCCGCTCGTCCCGTCAGCGCCTCGGAGGTCGCGAAGTGAGCGCGTTGCGGCTGGCGGTGTGTGCGGAGATGGTGTTCGTCGACCTGCCGATCGAGGAGCGTGTGCGGCGCATCGCCGACCTCGGGTTCGAGGTCGAGATCTGGGACTGGACCGCGAAGGACCTCGGGACGCTGGCGAAGACCGGCGCGACATTTTCGTCCATGACCGGCTATGTCCGGGGCACGTTGGCCGACGCCGGGGGCGCCCAAGAGCTGCTCGACACGGCGGAGCTGTCGCTGCGCGCCGCCGAGGAACTGGACTGCCCGCGGTTGAACGTGCACGGCACCGGCCTCGACGACAAGGGACTACCCGTCGCGGCGTGCCACGTCGTCACACCGGCGATGTGGCTGACCGCGGCCCGTACGCTCGAGCGACTCGCCGTGCTCGGAGAGCGGGCCGGGCGGGTGTTCACACTGGAGAACCTGAACACCGCCGTCGACCATCCAGGGGTGCCGTTCGCAACGGCGGCCGACACGATTGCGCTGGTGGAAGCGGTCGGCAGCCCGTACCTGCGCCTCAATCTGGACCTCTACCACGCTCAGATCGGGGAGGGAAACCTCATCCAGCTGGTGGAGAGCGCGCTGCCGCTCATCGGTGAGATCCAGGTCGCCGACGTGCCCGGCCGCTGCGAACCCGGAACTGGGGAGATCCACTACCCGGCGATCGCCGCGGCGCTGGACCGCCTCGGCTACGCGGGAGTCGTCGGCCTGGAGGCCTGGGCCTCCGGCGACCCTGGCGAAGCCCTCGCCCGATTCCGGGCCGCGTTCACCTGAGACCGGCTTGGGTCTGGTCATGGTGGGGGTGTGAAGCGCTTCATGGAGGCGTTTTCGTGGGCCAGTCGACGTAGCGCGAGCAGTACCGGTTCCAGCAGCAGAGTGCCGATCACGACGTGGCGCACCGCCTCCGTCATCGATGTCGTCGGCACCGTCGCCACGTCTTCTTCCGCGAGGACGGCGGCCGCATCCGCGTAGCGGTCCAGCAGTCTGTCGGAGGTGTCGAAGTGAGCCGTTCGCAGGGCGTGGAGAGCACCCGCGAGCAGGCTGAGGTTGGGTGAGTCGTCCTCGACCGTCCAGCCCCACCGTCGGACGTGGTCGCGGGCTTCGGCCCAATCCTCGGTCCGCGGGTCGGCGTCGGCGGTGGGCAGTGCGTGGTGGGCGGCGCCGAGCGCGTCGTGGACCGAGGTGGTCGGGTCGTCGATCGCGGCGAGCACGTCCCGGATGGCGGCGATCGACAGGCCGCCGGGTCCGAGCAGGGCACGGACCAGGCGTAGCCGTTGCACGTGGGAATCGCCGTACTGCGCCTGCGTTGCCGCGGTCAGCTCGCCGGGCGGGAGCAGGCCTTCCCGCAGGTAGTACTTGACGGTGCCCACCGGTACCCCGCCGCGTCGGGCCAGCTCCGCGATCCGCATCCGCATCCTTCCTTGACAAACGGAGAGTAGCACTATCCAATGAATGGGAAGCCGCACTCTCCAAGGAGGCCGATCGTGTCCACCATCGCCCAGGGCCGCTGGACCCACACCCACACCGGGGACCTGACGGTTTTTCTCATCGGCATGCGCATCAACCGACTGTGGCGGCCCGACCTGTGGATTCCGGCCGCGCTCGCCATGGGCCCCATGCTGGCCGAGCTGGCCAAGGACCCGTCGTCGGGCCTCCTGGGTTACCGCGTGTTGCTCGGGTGGCGCGGCCCCACCTTGATCCAGTACTGGCGCAGCACCGAGGACGTCTACCGCTACGCCGGTGACCGCGACGCCCATCATCGCCCGGCATGGGCCGCGTTCAACAGGAGAGCGCGTCGGGCGCCGGGGGTCGTCGGTGTCTGGCACGAGACCTACCAGGTCGCACGGGCCGAGAGCATGTACGTCGACAGCCCCACCATGGGCCTCGCCGCCGCTACCGGCGCCCGCCCCGTGACCGGCCGGATGGACCACGCTCGCGACCGCTTGGCGTCATGACCGTCGCTGTCCAGTAGCGGCTGCGCTATCGCGACGCCTGGAGGTTGCGGGCGGCAACGAGGCGCGTGAGGCGTCTCGGGGTGGGCCAACGGACCTCATACGCCCACCCGAACTTCTCGAGGATCCAGATGATGCGGGCGCTGATGTCGAGCTGCCCACGCCCGACGCCGTGCCGAGCGCAGGTGGGATCGGCGTGGTGCAGGTTGTGCCAGGACTCGCCCATGGTGGCGATGGCCAGCGGCCAGAAGTTGGTGGAGCGGTCGCGAAGCGTCCAGGGCCTGCTGCCGATCATGTGGCAGATGGAGTTGACCGACCACGTGACGTGGTGCAGTACCCCGATCCGGACGAGCCCTGCCCAGAAGAACGCGGTGAGGGCCCCCCACCACGACCAGGTGAGCAAGCCACCCAGCACCGCAGGGACCAGCAGGCTCAAGGCCGACCAGAGCGGGAACTGGCGGTCGACCCGGGCGATGTCGGGGTCCACCAGCAGGTCTGGGGCGAAGCGGGCCGGGTTGGTGACGTCGCGGTCGAACATCCACCCGAAGTGCGAGTGCCAGAACCCCTTGGCGACCGCGGCGGCGCTGGTGCCGAACAGCCACGGCGAGTGCGGGTCGCCCTGCTTGTCGGTGAAGGCGTGGTGGCGGCGGTGGTCGGCGACCCAGCCGATGACCGGGCCCTGAAAGGCCATGCTGCCCACGATCGCCAATGCGACCCGCACCGGCCGGACGGCCTTGAACGCGCGGTGGGTGAAGTAGCGGTGGAACCCGACGGTGGTCCCGGCGCAGGTCACGAAATACAACAACACCGCCAGACCCACGTCGACCCAGCTCAACCCCCACCCCCAGGCCAGCGGGACCGCGACGACCAGGGCGAGCAAGGGGATGAACACGAACAGCTTCACCACCACGTTTCGCCCCGCCGATCGATCGACGACCATGGGGCCGGGCGTGGCGGCTGATTGGCCTGGCGCGGTTGCGGAGGTCACAGACGGCTTCTCCTCGACGATGGACGGTTCGGGGCCAGGCCGTCCATCGCCGAATAACGGTTCCGGCGCACTGGACTTACGTTAGTTGATTTGTGCGTCCTCGCCCTTATCGGGTGCGGAAGTCGTATTCGACATCTCGGCGTCGATCAAACACGAAGCACCGGCGGCCCGCGGCTCGACGGTGTCGCATCGCTCCTGAATGCGCTGCAGCATATCGGCGTCACCCATCGGGATTACTGCCTTGATCTGGTGGGTCGCATTGACCTCTGGTGAGTCGAGAACGCTGTCGACCAGGCGTTCTCGCGTGCCGACAGGGACGTGACCTGCTTCGACGCGAAATGAGGTGTGCGCCGACTTTTCGGTTACCTCGATGTCGGCGGAAGCAATTCGGCGGCCGCCCTCGTCATTGATGATCTCTGTACGGGGCTCGAAATGCTCAGTCATCGGCCGGCCCTCCAGCTGGATGATCGTTAGAGAGGTAGCTTCCAGGATGTCGGCTTGCCGCACGCGCTGCGCGTAATAGTGCCAACCATCCCGTGACGCGGTGACGTGTGTCAAGCCGCCTCAGCGGAGCCCTGCACGGCCTGTGACCGGGTTGTGAAGCACATCCCCCTGCCGGGCCGCGGTCACGCGGGGCGCGCGGCCTCCCGGGCACGGAACGTGCGGCGGTAGGTGCTCGGCGGCACACCGAGCACCGCGCCCAGGTGCACCCGCAGGGAGGCGGCGCTGCCGATGCCGACGCTTTCGGCCACCTGGTCGACCGGCAGGTCGGTGGTCTCCAGCAGCCTGCGGGCCAGGTCGATCCGCTGCTGGGTGAGCCACCGGTTGGGGCTCATCCCGACCTCCTCGCGGAACCGGCGGGTGAAGGTCCGCACGCTCATCGCGGCGTGCCGGGCGAGATCGGGCAGGCCGAGCGGGCGGTCGAGGTGCCGCAGCGCCCACGCCCGGGTGGCGGCGGTGGACGCGCACGCGTCGATCGCGACCGGGCGGTCGATGAACTGGGCCTGGCCACCGTCGCGGTGCGGCGGGACCACGCACATCCGGGCCGCCCGGTTGGCGACTTCCGCGCCGTGGTCGCGGCGGACGATGTGCAGGCACAGGTCCACGCCCGCGGCGGCGCCTGCCCCGGTGAGGACGTCGCCCTCGTCGACGTAGAGCACGTCGGGGTCGAGGAGGACCGCCGGGTAGGCGCTGGCGAACTCGTCGGAGTGCTTCCAGTGCGTCGTGGCACGCAAGCCGTCGAGCAGACCTGCGGCGGCGAGGACGTCGGCGCCGGTGCAGATGGACGCGAGGCGCGCGCGGCCGACGACCCGACGCACCGCCTCCGCCGCCCGACCCAGCACATCCCGGCCGACGGCGCCGCTGTCGACCGGCGCGACGATCACCGTATCTGCGGTCGCGAGCACCTCCAGCCCGTGCCGGACCAGAACGGCGAAGTCGCCTGCGGTCGGGACGGCGCCGCCGTCGAGCGAGCAGGTGACGACGTCGTAGAGGGGTTCGCCGCCTGCGCCCGTGGCGGACTCGAACACCCGGGCCGGGATGCTCAGCTCGAAGGGCAGCACGGTGGGCAGAGCCAGGACGGCGATGCGGTGCGGACGCGCGGGCATGGCCCGATCCTCGCGCATGTTGGCGTTGCGGCCACTCGTTGGGGTGCCCGGCGGCCGGCACAGTCCGGCCCATGTCTCTTCCCAAGATCGGCTTCGGGTTCTTCCCCTCCGGGGTGCCTGCCGCGCTCGACCTCGTCGAACGGGCCGAGGAGGCAGGCGCGGGCACTGCGTGGATGGTGATGCCGCCGCTCGGCTACGACACGCCGACCATCGCCGCTGCCGCGCTGGCCCGCACCGGGCGGATCGCGGTCGGCACCTCCATCGTCCCGGCCTTCACCCGCCACCCGCTCACCCTCGCCGCGCAGGCGCTCACGCTCGACGAACTGGCGCCCGGACGGTTCCGGTTGGGGGTCGGCACCGGGAACCTGGCCGTGATGGCCGACGGGTTCGGCACCCCGGTCGGGAAGCCTGCGAGCCGGACCCGGGAGTACGTCGACGTCGTCCGGACGGCGGTCACCACCGGGGAGGTGCACCTCGACGGCGAGTTCTACCAGGTCGACGCCGTCGTCCCGCGCGCCGCGCCGATCGAGGTCGTCCTCGCCGCGCTCGGGCCGCGGATCTTCGAGATCGCAGGCGCGGTGGCCGACGCGGCGATGTCGTGGAACGTGCCGGTCGGCTACCTCGACGCCGTCGCCCGGCCTGCGGTCGCCCGCGGCGCGGCGGCGTCGGCCCGCCCGGCACCGCCGATCATCGCCCACGTCCCGGTCGTCGTGGGCGGGGATCGCGCCGAGGTCCTCGCCGCCGGGCGCGACAGCCTGGTGCCGTTCGCGGGGAACGCCCAGTACCGGACGATGTTTGCGGCCGCGGGGGTGCCTGTCGAGGACGGGGAGCCCACCGACGCGCTCGTCGACGCGCTCGTCGTCAGCGGGGACGAGACGACCGTGACCGACCAGCTGGGCGCGCTCGCCGAGGCGCAGGACGAGCTGATGGTCTCCCTGCCCTGGCCGTCCGGGGTGCGCCGGGACCAGGAGGACGCGGTGCTGCGGATGATCGGCAGCCTCACCCGTGCGTTCGCGGGCCAGACATGATCGTCGGGTCAGGGACATGGGGTGCGCTGGTGCACCCCATGTCCCGTTTTCGGCGATCATCGCTCAGTCGACGTCAGGGGCAAACGCCTTGTGGGCGCCCGGCGTGATGTCGAGCTTGGCCAGGTTGTCCACGGCCGGGTGCGCACGGCCCGCGGGGCCTGCGGCGAACGCGGTGAACAGCCGGGTGCTGATCGCGTCCAGGATCGGCGCGATGTGGCCCGCCTGGGCGGGTCCGGTGCAGTGGGGGTCCATGCCGCACACCCAGTCCTGGGTGCCGCTCTCGAACACGCCCGCGCCGCTGGGGGTGGTGTAGTAGACCGCGTCGGCGAAGTCGCGCTGATGGGTGGTGCCGCAGAGGACGGGGGAGTGGAAGAGCACGTCGATCGGACGGGGGGTGGGCGCCTGGAGATCGACGCCGGAGTACTCGATGCCGACGGCGCCGGGCAGCGCCTGACCCGCATGGACGAGTCCGTTGAGCATCCAGTTCGTGGGGTCGGCGACGACGAGCGAGGCCCGGCCGGGGAAGCATTTGTAGGTGTTGCCGACCAGTACGCTCTCCGGACGGGGGTCCGGGGGCAGGCGCCAGTCCTGGGTGGCTTCCGTCGGATCGGTCTTGCTGTCGGGGTCCTCGGCGAAGGACTTGTAGTTGATTTCCAGGCGGTTCGGGCCGAGCGGGGTGTCGCCGAAGCGGATGTGGCGGTAGACCTCGTTGCCGCCGAGGAACGCGAGGTTCACTCCCTGGTCGCGGGCCGTGGTGGCGGCGGCCCGCATGGCCGTCGACCAGTACTCGTCGTGTCCGAGCGTGATCATCGCGCGGGCGCCGTCGAGGAGGTGGGGGTCGGCGTGCAGGTCGACGTCGGTGGCGTAGCCCAGCGGGATCCCGGCCTGCTCGGCCACGCGCACCGCGCCCAGTTCGAACTGCAGGAACTGGCCCGCGCCGAGCATGCCCAGCTCGTAGGGGCGATCGAACGACACCGCCCGCGCCCGGTCGGGACGTTGGCCATCGGGGCCTTTGTAGAGGCTGTAGCCACCCCACTGGTTGTAGGCCTGCCACGTCGTCACGGCGTTGACGATCACGACGCGGCCCGCGTTGGAGGGCGTGCGCACGGTCAGCGGCACATATTGTTGAGCGCCGGGGGCGTCGAGGCGGAACAGGTAGTCGCCGGGATCCCATCCGGCGGTGGTCACGGTGAGGGCAGGCGCCCAGGGTGCCACCACCGTGTTCGTCGGCTTCGTGACGACGGCCGCGGGCTGCTCCCGTCCCGGCTGCGGCGGCGAGGTCCAGACCGAGCGGGCGTCTTTGCCCAGGCGGAACGCCGTGGCCCGCCAGCTGCTCGCCGTGGTGGAGACGAAAAGCCGCACGGCGTCGCCGGGCATGACGCTCACGCGATCAGCGAACCCTTCAATTGCGTGCGGGGCGCCTTCAGTGCGGATCGTCCAGTCGGCATTTCCGGGGACGGGCGCGGTCGTCGGAGGGGTGTCTGAAGGTTGCGGCGGGACGAGGGCAGGCGCGGTGGTGCAGCCTGCGACCAACGCCAGGACGAAAAGCGCGACGAGGATGCGCACGGGCACGATTGTGCTCGACGCGTTTCTTGCCGGCGTTTCGGGAGCGCGAGTCCCGTTTGCGCGGCTGGGCTTCTCGAACGCGGACCGCGCCCGCCGGAGGCGCACTCGCAGAAGTCGTGGTGTCTCCGCTGATGGTGGTGTCCTACGAGGACGCCGCAGGTTCTGCGAAGTCGGCCACGAGCCCTGCCGCTCGCTCAGTCGCCCTTTTCGCCGGAGTTGCTCCCGTGCTTGTCCTTTTGCTTGCCGTTCCCGTTCCCGTCGCCTTTGTCCTTCCCGTTGGCGTTGCCCGCGGCGTGTTCGTCGGCGTCTTCGACGGTCCGGGGGCTGTCGGTGGCGTGGACACGCTCTACGGACGCGGCATGATCGTTGCCATCGGCGATCTGGCTGGTGCGGGTGTGGGCGGCAACGGGCGCCATGGCGGCCGGGCTTGCGACGTCCGCGGGCAGGGGCGCGGCCGGTGGGGCGACCGCGCTCGCGCTCGAGGTGGCCGGTTCGGTGGTCGGCCCGCCGGCGACTTCCCGTGTGGAGGGGGCCGGGGCCGAGGCTTTCGCGGGCGGGGTCGCGGCGTTCAGGTGCGCGGTGGTGGTCAGTAGGGACACGCCGCCCAGCAGGACGGCCAGCAACAGTCCGGCGATGACGAGCACGGGGGTCCTACTCGCCAGCCGATCCCGTCGGCGTGGCAGGACCGGGTGCGCGGCACCGGACGGTGGGTCCGGCGGGGGAGCCGCGGACAGGGCGCGGGGCGCCGCGAGAGGTGAGTGCACAGGGGCGAGCGCGGTAGTGGCGATGGCGGCCGCAGTCGGCCGCTCGGCCGGGTCGGGATCGGTCATGGCCGTGAAGAGCTCGGTCAGGTTCCACGGCAGCCCGTGGGGCACGACCGGGCGGCGATGCAGCCGGGCGGTGGCCGACTCGATCACCGTGCCGGGGTATTCAAGGCGTCCGGTCAGCGCCTCCAAGAGGACGAGCCCGAGCGCGAAGACGTCTGCGGCGGGTTCGACCGGGCCGCCGCGGACCTGTTCAGGGGCGAGGTAGGCCGCGGTGCCCACCACCGCGCCCGTCGCCGTGGCGA
>DASWUV010000257.1:0-3528 GCA_036401495.1 Pseudonocardia sp.
CACACTGTTGAGTTCTCAAAAGACACCCGCACACCATCACCCACCGCAAGGTGAGATCCGGGGCTTTGTCCGGGATCGCGTCCCGTTGACGGAGGAGAAGTTACGCGAGCGCTTGACGAGACGCAAATCCACCCCGCCGACCGCCGCTGACCTGCGACGACGGCCCACGGCGGACACTCAGCGCAACATCGAGCGCGGCAAGCGGCGGCGACCGGTGGACCGAACCACTGGCGGCCACGCCGCCCTCAGCTGCGTTGATCACCGCTCTGAGCTGGGCGAACGGCCTCTTCAGCCGTCAACGTACCCCCGACCTTCGAGGTCGCCGCATCTTCCGGTTGATCTGAGGCCTCGTCGCCCTCCGCGACGAGCGGTGCCCCCGGAGTCGCCAGGCGGCGGAGCATCGCGTTGTAGGCGGCGAGGTCGGCGTCGCCGTCGGAATCCGCACGGCGATCATCGCGCCGAGCTGTCCGCTCGTCCTGTCGTGACCACTGCACGAGCAACGCGACGAGGACGAGCAGCAGCGGCAACTCGCCCGACGCCCACGCGAGACCACCGCCGAGCTTCTGGTCCGCGAGCAGGTCGGGCACCCAGGGCAGCGCCAGCGAGCGGTAGAACGTGCCGCCGATCACGGCGGCACTGCTCATCAGCGCCACTCCGAAGAAGGCGTGGAACGGCACGGAGGCGAACACGATGCCCAGACGTCCTGCCGGTGGCCAGCGGCGTGGGGCCGGATCAACCCCCACGAGCGGCCAGAAGAACAGCGATCCGACGAGGAGGAAGTGCAGGTTCATAGCGAGATGCGCCGCATGCTCGTAAAGCGCGGCGTCGAAGAGCCCCGAGAAGTACAAGACGTAGTAGGAGCCGACGAACAACGGCAACGCCACGAGTGGATGGGAAAGGACGCGCGCTAGAGGCGAGTGCACAGCGGCAAGCAACCACTCCCGCGGTCCAGGCGGCCCGGAGCGGCCGCCGCTGGGCAGCGTGCGCAGTCCCAAGGTCACCGGGCCGCCGAGCACAAGCAGGATGGGCACAAGCATCGCGAGGATCATGTGCTGCGCCATGTGCACGCTGAACATCGCGGGGGCGTACCGGCCGATCCCCGAGCTCGTCGCCATCAACAGCCCGAAGCATCCGGCCAGCCACGCGATCGTGCGACCGACCGGCCAGAGGTCTCCCCGCTTCCGCAGCCGCCGTACGCCGACCAGGTAGAGCACCGCCAGCGCGATCGCGGCCGACCCGTAGATGAGGTCGAAGCGCCAGTCGAACAGCAGCCGGGCCAGGGTCGGCGGCCCGGCGAGGTCGTACCCGATGAGCACCCCGAGGCGGCTGGGCACGATGCCCGTGTCGGGTGGCGCGCTGCGGCCGAGTGCGACCGCCAGGCCGATCGTCGCGAGCATCAGCAGTACCTCGACCCCGCCGAGGCGCAGCAGCGCGGCCGTGTCCCCCGCGGACGCTTTCGTCACCGACGTGCGGCGGTGGAGCGCGCCGAGGCCGCCGAGGATGAGCAGCGCGACGACCTTGCCGAGCACAAGCGCCCCGTAAGTCGTGCCGAACAGCAACGACAAGGGGATGCGCACCAACGCATTCACCACACCCGTGACGGCCAGCACGAGCCAACACACCAGCGCCAGCGAGGAGAAGCGAGGGACTGCGGCGGATAAGGCCGATGCGCGATCGGAACCCCTCGCGACCGCGAGACCGAGCACCGCGGCGAGCCCACCGACCCAGAGCGACGCCGCGAGGACGTGCATGATCAGGCTGTCGGTGGCCAGGTCGTGGGAGCCGCCTGCCGACGAGTGGCCCGTGAGCGCGACAGGAAGCGGCCCGACGAGGCTCAACAGGAACAGGACGGCCGTCCAACCCCAGGTCAGAACGGTCCGACAGCCGATGAGGACGAGCGCGGCGATCACCGCGGTCTGCACCCATGACGTGGGGTCGGCGAGCTTGGGCACGATCCTCATGAGCAGGCCCGGAGACAGCACCATCGCGAAGGGCCTGCCCAGCGCGTCGCTGACGCTCAGCGGCACCATCAGTATCGACGCCGCCGTCCACCCGACCGCGCTCCACGACGCCGCGCGCAAGGCCCGGTAGCCCGCCCCGTCGAGATACCCGTTGCGTTGGGGGGGAACGAGGAACGCGGCCAGCAGCACGCCGCCGATCGTCAGCACCATGCAGACCTCGGCGACGGCCCGGACGGCAGGAAGCGCTACGGAGGTCAGCGTGCCCGGATCGGGCAGGCCGAGCGAGGAGATGGGCCGCGCACCGGTCAGCGCGGTGAGTCCTCCCGCCACGAGCGCCGCGACGGCCGCACCGAACGCCAACAGGCCCAGCACGCCCGAACGGGGTCGTGCCGCCGATGCACGAGCGGCAGGCTCGACGGTCACGTTCACCATGTGCCCAGGTTAACGCCGCGACGAGGCTGGGTCGGCGCTCACCGTCGAGTAGCGGTGTTCCCGAAGAGATCAGCGGCTACGCGGGCTCGCGATCCTGCGCGGCAGCGCCGACGACGACCGCTCCCCCGTCCACAGCAGGCGCGTCGACGAGGTCCGCGACGATGCAGGTGATGTTGTCCGGTCCGCCGCCTGCGTTCGCGAGCCGGAGGAACCGCGCCACCGCGGCCTCCCGTTCGGTTTCGGTGCGAAGCACCTCTCCGACCATCTCATCGTCGAGTACCGCGGTGAGGCCGTCGGAGCAGATCAGGTAGCGATCGCCGACGACCCCGGTGTGCACGAACAGGTCAGGCTCCGCAGCGCTGCCGTCCTGCAGCGTGCGCATGAGCCACGAGCGGCGGGGGTGCGTCGCCGCCTCCTGCTCGGTGATGCGGCCCTCGTCGACCAGGCTCTGCACGAGCGTGTGGTCGCGGGTGAGGCGCGCGAGGGCACCGTCGCGGAGCATGTAGGCGCGCGAGTCGCCGATGTGGGCGATGCCGATGCGCGCACCGTCGGCCAGGAACGCAACGACCGTCGTACCCGTGCCGCGCAGCTCCGGATCATCGTGCGCGAGCGTGGTGAGCCGGGTGGCTGCCGTGTCCAATGCCACACCTAGCTCGGCAGTCAGGTCGACGTCGCTCAGATCGGCGGCGAGACGACTCTCGAGCTCCAAGACCGCAGCGACCGCGACCGAACTGGCGACCTCGCCGTGCGCGTGGCCGCCCATGCCGTCGGCGACGACGAGCATGCGCGTGCTGGTGGCCGCGGAGTCCTGGTTCATGGCCCGCCTGCGGCCGACGTCGGAGCCTGCCGCGGACAGCAACGTCGGAGACATCGGCTCACCCCTCTCATCGTGCGGGGACGGCCAGGGCGACCCGCTGTCGGCGACGCGCGAACCTACCGCGTCCACGGTGTGCGTGACGAATTGCCACGCGCATCGCGCCAGTATGCGCGTCGGGGCCACTTCGCGACGGGATCTGCCCGCGCCCGCTACGCTCCTGTGGGCGGTTCCGCGGAACCGCCTCGGCCTCCGTAGCTCAGCTGGATAGAGCAAGAGCCTTCTAATCTCTAGGTCGCAGGTTCGAGTCCTGCCGGGGGC
>DASWUV010000258.1:0-2918 GCA_036401495.1 Pseudonocardia sp.
GACGAGCTCAAGCAGCACTTCCGGCCCGAGTTCCTCAACCGGATCGACGACATCGTGGTGTTCCACCAGCTCACCGAGAGCCAGATCATCATGATGGTGGACCTCATGATCACCCGGGTCGAGGGGGCGCTGGCCAACAAGGACATGGCCATCGAGCTCACCCCGGCCGCGAAGGGCCTGCTGGCCCGCCGCGGGTTCGACCCGGTGCTGGGAGCGCGGCCGCTGCGCCGCACGATCCAGCGCGAGATCGAGGACCAGCTGTCGGAGAAGATCCTCTTCGGGGAGATCGAGCCCGGCCAGATCGTCATCGTGGACGTCGAGGGTCTCGACCCGAACGCCCCGGAGTCCCGGGCCGCCGACGACAAGGCCAAGTTCACCTTCCGCGGTGAGCCGAAGCCGAGCCTCGTCCCCGACGTCCCGCCGGTCGACATGGCGAAGTCAGGCGAGGAGTAAGCCCCCGCTCTGCAGCACGCGAACGGCCCCGCCTGGTTGCCAGGCGGGGCCGCTCGCGTCCGCAAGGGTGAGTCGTGCACCTCGGCACGGTGAGTCGTGCACCTCGGCACGGTGAGTCCCGCATCTCGACACGGCGAGGTCGTCGATTCGGCCGGCGGCGCCCTGCTGGATCAGTGCGTCGATGGGCGGGGGAAGAGGCGCACGAACCGCTCCGCGACCGCCCGGTCGCCGGTCACCTCAGCGGGGAGCGCCTCGCCGCCGAAGACTGCTCCGCGCAGCGACGCCACGTCACTGGTAATCACCGCGTCCGGCGTGTCCGGCTCTCGCCGCGCGATCAGAAGAGTGTCTCCGTCCACCCAGGCCGTGAGCACGTCGTCGCCGAGCCGGAGGCCGATCTGGGCGCGCAGACCGTCGCCCCGAAACGTGACGCGCAGTGCGAGCGCCAGTGCGTCGACGCTCAACTCCGCGTCGCTCGTCAACGGCTGCCTGCTGCCCCATCGTGACAGCTCCAGCAGAACTGCCTCCAGTTCGGCGCCACGCGCGGTCAGCTCGTACACGCGCGTGCCTACCGGGGGACCGAGGACGCGCCGCCGCACGATGCCCGACTCCTCCAGCTCGCGCACCCGCTGGGCCAGGACGTTCTGACTCATCCCCGGCAACCCGCGGGCGAGGTCGGTGAACCGCTTCGGTCCGAGCAGCAGCTCCCGAACCAGCAACAGCGCCCACCGCTCGCCGACCAGGTCGAGCGCGCGCGCCACCCCGCAGGGATCGTCGTAGGTGCGCACTTGCCCGACAGTACCGGTTACTCCTAACTTAGGACCATGAGCAGATTCGTCCTCGTCCCCGGAGCGGGTGGCAGCGCCTGGTACTGGCACCGCGTCGGGCCCGAGCTCGTGGCCCGTGGCCATGCGGTGACAGCCGTCGACCTGCCCGCGGACGACGACGCCGCCGGCTTCGAGGAATACGCCGACGTCGTGCTCGCCGAGCTCGGTGATCGGACAGACCTGGTGGTCGTCGGCCAGTCGATGGGCGCCTACACCGCGGCGCTGGTGGCCGCGCGGCGTCCGGTCCGACTGCTCGTGCTGGTCAACGCCATGACGCCACGGCCGGGCGAGTCGGCAGGCGAGTGGTGGGGCAACGTCGGCTTCGAGGAGGCCAGGCGGGAGCAGGCTGCGCGCGAAGGGCGGCGCCTCGAGGACGACCCCGACCACATCGAGGCGTTCTTCCACGACGTCCCGGCCGACGTGCGCGCGGAGGCCTTTGCCCGGGCTGAGCCGCAGCAGTCGGGCGCAGTCTTCGCGAAACCGTGGCCGCTGTCGTCATGGCCCGACGTGCCGACCCGCTTCCTGGCCGGTCGGGACGACCGCTTCTTCCCGATCGAGATGCAACGCCGTGTCGTGCCCGAGCGGCTGGGCATTGCCGTGGACGAGATGCCCGGCGGCCATCTGTCGGCACTCAGCCAGCCGGTGAAGCTCGCCGAGCGCCTCGTGGCCTACAGCGAAGCGGGTCCGGCGGCCGACGACGCCGACAGCGCCCCAGGAGAGGCCGGCCCGGGCGCCTGTTGACCGCGCGCGAGCAGCCGCATGGCCACCTGCGCTCGCAGGAAGCCCTCCGCAAGCCGCGCGGCCGCCGCGACCAGGGCCAGCGTCGTCGGCTGGACGCTGCGGGCCGGACCCGCGAGGTCCACTGCGCCGATGAGGGCTCCTGTCTCGGGATCGTGGATCGGGGACGCCGCGCAGCTCCAGCTGTGCCACGTGCCGCTGCCGACATCGGTCACGATCACCGTGTGCCGCGCCTCTTCGGCGATCGACACAAGCGTGTCGTGCAGCAACGGCAGCACCGCGGCCAGCGGATGGCCTTCACACACCCGCGCGACCACGACGCCGCGCGCCCGATCGGCGACGCCCACCTCCCCAGCATCCACGTCCGCGCCCACGCAGGCAATCCTTTCCGCGTTCCGCACTAGCGGAACAGTCAGGAGTAAAACTCCGCAGATGCAACGGCGATGCAACCTTCCGCGGCTTACCGTCGGCGGCACTATCCCCGACGAGGTGGAAGGACCCCGACGACATGGCCAAGTACGCGGCTCCGGGCACTGACGGAAGCGTTGTCAGCTTCAAGCCCCGCTACGAGAACTTCATCGGGGGCGAGTACGTCGCCCCGGCCAAGGGGCAGTACTTCGAGAACCCGACGCCGATCACCGGCGAGACCTTCACGGAGGTAGCGCGCGGAACGGCCGAGGACGTCGAGCTGGCGCTGGACGCGGCGTGGGGCGCCGCACCCGCGTGGGGCAAGACGTCGGTCACCGAGCGGGCGAACATCCTCAACAAGATGGCCGACCGCATCGAGGCCAACCTGGAGATGATCGCCATCGCCGAGAGCTGGGAGAACGGCAAGGCGTGCCGGGAGACCCTGGCCGCCGACATCCCGCTCGCGATCGACCACCTGCGCTACTTCGCGGGCGC
>DASWUV010000259.1:0-5040 GCA_036401495.1 Pseudonocardia sp.
CCCTGGCACGGTGAGTCGTGCACCCTGGCACGGTGAGTCGTGCACCCTGGCACGCCGAGTCGTGCACCCTGGCACGCCGAATCGTGCATCTGTGCACGGTGAGTCGTGCACCCCGGCGCCCCGAGTTGGGCACCTCGACACGCCGAGTCGTGCGCCTGGACGCGGCGAGTCGTGCACCCCGGCACGCCGCGTCGGGCAGCTCCGCACGCCCAGCCGGCCGGGCCTGCCTGCCGCCTTGCTGCGATCAACGTCGCCTGATCACCTGGCTGTGCCGAGACGGCCGATTCACCGTGTTCAGGTGCACGACTCACCGGGCCCGAGTGCACGACTCACCCGGGCGATGTGCACGACTCACCGGGCTGAGGTGCACGACTCACCGGGGCGGAGTGCAGCCGTGCCCGAAGCAGCCCGATGAGGGCTCGTCGCCGACGCTGACGCGCGGGTCGAGCGGACTTGTTGAGCGGGCAACGGACGTGGCACAGTGCGAAGTGGCGGTGACCACCGTCACTCACTCGGATCGTCCGGCACGTTCCTGCCGGTGAGAAAGCAGGCGAACAGCATGGCTACAGTGACGTACGACCACGCCAGCCGTATTTATCCTGGCAACCCCAGCCCCGCCGTCGACCAGCTCGACCTCGAGATCAACGACGGCGAGTTCCTGGTCCTCGTCGGGCCGTCGGGCTGCGGCAAGTCCACCTCGCTGCGGATGCTCGCGGGCCTGGAGGACATCAACTCGGGCCGCATCCTCATCGGCGGCCGCGACGTCACGCGGGTTCCCCCGAAGGACCGCGACATCGCGATGGTGTTCCAGAACTACGCGCTGTACCCGCACATGTCGGTGGCCGACAACATGGGCTTCGCGCTCAAGATCGCCGGCGTCTCGAAGTCGGAGATCCAGCAGCGCGTCGCGGAGGCGGCGAAGATCCTCGACCTCGAGGGGTACCTCGACCGCAAGCCCAAGGCCCTCTCCGGTGGCCAGCGCCAGCGCGTCGCCATGGGCCGCGCGATCGTGCGTCAGCCGCAGGTGTTCTGCATGGACGAGCCGCTGTCCAACCTGGACGCCAAGCTGCGCGTGTCCACGCGCACCCAGATCGCCTCGCTGCAGCGCCGCCTGGGCATCACCACCGTCTACGTCACGCACGACCAGGTCGAGGCCATGACGATGGGTGACCGGGTCGCTGTGCTGAAGGACGGCATCCTCCAGCAGTGCGCCTCGCCGCGGGAGATGTACGACCACCCGAACAACGTGTTCGTCGCGGGCTTCATCGGCTCGCCCGCCATGAACCTGCTGCCGACCACGGTCGACGGCGACCGCGTGCGCCTCGGTGCGGCCAGCGTGCAGGTCCCGCGCGCCGCGGTGGACGCGCTCGGCGCCGTCCGCGACGTCACACTGGGTGTGCGGCCGGAGGACCTGAACATCGTCGACTCGTCCTCGGGCCTGCCGGTGGAGGTCGACGTGGTCGAGGAGCTCGGCGCCGACGCCTACGTCTACGGCAGCGCCGACGTCGCGGGCGAGCGTCGTCCGATCATCGCGCGGGTCGACGGCCGCAGGCCTCCGGAGAAGGGCTCGGTGCTGCACCTCGCCCCGCAGGAGGGGGCCATGCACCTCTTCCGCGGTGACAACGGCGAGCGCATCAACCTGCCGTCATCGCGGTAGGTCAGGGGGTCGCCACCGGGAGAGGGGCCCGGAGGCGCACCACCCCGTCAGCGATCTCCGCCGCCGGGCGGAGGCCTGCGCGGCGCAGCAGTCGGGTGACCCCGAGGTCGTCGGGGCGAGCCACGCCCGTCAGCTCCGCGAGGCCCTGCTCGGTGGCGGTGTCGACGAGGCGCCGCAGCAGCGCGGTGCCCAGCCCTCGGCCCTGCCACGCGTTGTCGACGAGGATGGAGAACCTCGCTGTGCCCGGCCGCTCCGGGTCGAGGTTGGCGACGCCGACGGCGCTGCCGCCGTCTGTCGTGACAGCGAGGACGGCTTGACCGGACTCGACGCCTGCGCCGAGCAGCGCCTCGAGCTCGCCGGGACCGAGCCGGGGGGTGGGGGACAGGAACCGCGAGCGGCGGACGTCGGGCGAGCACCGCGCGTGCAGCGCCGCCACGAGAGGGCCGTCTGACGGGGTAGCGGGCCGCACCCGAACCTCGGAGCCGTCGCGCAGGAGCAGGATTTTCTCTCCGGGCGCGGGCGGGGCGGGCGCGCGCATGGAGAGCTGGGCGGCGAGTTCGAGCAGCGCAGCCGCCCTGGACAGCTCGGTCGCGTTGAACGGCCAGGCCCGGCCCAGCCGCACCTGCCCGGCGCCGACGCGGAGCGTGTGGACGTGTCCGGTGCTCTCGTCCGACGTCGGGTCGACGAGCCGGGCACGCAGCATCGTCGCGACCGCGCGCGGCGCGCTGCCCGGGTCGGCGATCACCATCCGCGCGAGTGCCAGCGCCGTCGTCGCCGGGTCGGACAGCTCGCCCGCGTCGGCGTGCACCAAGAGCGTGCACGGGATGCCTGCCTGCTCGATCTCGTCGACGAGCGTTGCCGGGTCCACCGTGGACGGGACGCGCACGAGCAACTCGTCGGTGACCGAGCCGTCGTCGGCGGGCTCACCGACGACGTGCAACGAGATGATGTTGCAACCCGCCTTGCCGACGGCCGTGGCGAGCTCGCCCAGCCGTCCTGGCCGATCCTCGAGCTCGACGTGCACGCGCCACAGCACCACGTGTGGAGGGTAGCCCGTGCGCGGATAACATCGTCGGGGCGACGTTATTCGCGCACGGCCACCGCGCGCCGGGCGAACTCGATCTCGGTGGCCACATGTCGCAGCGTCTGTTCCACCACGAGGCTGCCGTGCCCCGCGTCGAACCGGCTCACCGCGTAGCGCGCACCGCGTTCGGCCAGCGCGTCGAGGTAGTTGTCGATCTGCCGGATCGGGCAGCGCGGGTCGTTCTCGCCTGCCAGCACGAGGACGGGTGCGCGCACGGCGTCGACGTACGTGAGCGGCGACGACGCCCGGTACTCCGCGGGCTTCTCCTCCGGCGACCCGCCGAACAGCGCCCGGTCGAACGCGCGTAGCTGCTCCATCTCGTCGGCGTACGCGGCGAGGTAGTCGGCCACCGGCACGCCGGCGATGCCCGCCGCCCAGCGTTCGGGCTGGACGCCCAGCGCGAGCAACGCGAGGTAGCCGCCCCACGACCAGCCCTCGACGACGCAGCGGGCCGGATCGGCGATGCCCTCGGCGATGCAGTGGTCGAGCACCGCGGCGACATCTTCGAGCTCGGTCAGGCCGGGGCGTCCCTCGATCGCGTCGCGCCACGCCGAGCCGTAGCCCGTCGAGCCGCGGTAGTTGACCTCGACGACGGTGAAGCCTGCGTCCACCCACGCGGCGCGGGTCGGGCTGAAGCGGTCCTCGTCGGCAGCGTGCGGCCCGCCGTGCAGGCTGAAGACGGTGGGGCGTGGACCGTCGCCCGCCCGTGCGACGAGGGCGTGCACGGGTGTGTCGCCGAGCCCGGGATCGTCCCCGTGGGCTGCGTCATGGGCTGCGGCGTGGGCTGCCGCGTCCGCGGGGCGGTCGGCGGCGGGGCGGTCGACGGCTGGGCGGTTGGCGGCGGGGCGCACCCACAGGTCGGTCACCGGCACTGAGCCCGGCGCTCGCTCGCCGGGCTGCGCGACCAACACCCGGTCGGTGCCGTCCGGGTGCAAGGCCCGGACGGTCGTGGGCTCCGCGGCCGACGAGCACGTGTACTCGACCGTCCCGTCCGGGCGGACGTCCGCCGAGCCGACACAACCGGGCGCCACGGGCAACTCGGTCAGTTCGCCGCTGACGAGGTCGTAGCAGTAGAGCCGGGTGCGTGCCGCGTGCGTGTGCCAGACCAGCAGGGATGCGGCGTCCGGTGTGAAGTCGGCCGCCACCTCGCCCGGCAGGCCGAGGTGGATCTCGGTTTCCGTGTCGTGCACGACGTCCCAGATCAGCAGCTCCTCCCGGCCGCGGCGCTCGTGCATCAGCAGCAGCCGCGGATCGTCCGCGACCGGCGCGAACACGAGCGGAGTGAGGCCTTTGCCCGGCCCGTCGGACTTCTCCGCGACCGTGCTCCCGTCGGCCACCCGGAGCACGCGTACGTCGGGGTGGCGGGAGTCGCCGTGTTCGGAGTGGCTGATCGCGAGCAGCGTCTCGTCCTCGGAGAGGGCGCCGACACCGGCGTCCTCGGCGCTGGCGTAGACCACCTCGGCAGGCGCGGGTCCGCGGCGCACCCAGATCCGGGTGCCCTCGTCGGTCGACGTTCCCGCCGCGACGACCGCGCGCCCGACGTCCAGCCCGGCCGGGTATCCGTCCTCGACGCCGGGCAGGGCCTGCGTGGGCTCGCCGCCCGCGAAGGGCTCGCTGACCCATCGGCCGAACTCGTCGCCGTCGGTGTCGGCGAACCACCAGACCGCCTCGCCGTCCGGGGTGAGGGTGGCGGCGTACGTGCCGCTCGGCCGGTCGGTGACCTGGCGGTGCAGGTCGGTCGCGCGGTCCCACACGTAGACCTCGGTGGTGCCGCTTGCGTTCGACGTGTAGAGCGAGCGGTCCGGGGCGTCGCGCGCCCAGGCGGGGCGGGACATGCGCGGTGCGGTGAACCGGGCCCGCCACCGCTCCTCGCGCTCGTCGTCGAAGAGGCGGTCGGGCACCGGGGCGACGGGGTGAGCGGGCATCCGCCGATCCTCCCCCACCCCGACAAGCCCGGCGTCCGCGCAGGTGAGTCGTGCACCTGGGCGCGGCGAGTCCGGCAATCGAGCACGGGGAGTCGTGCACTTGGGCGCGGCGAGTTGGCCATGTGGGCACGCAGGGCGCTGGGCGAACCGGGGTACGTCGGCCTGATGAGGGTGAGTCGTGCACTTGGGCGCGGCGAGTTGGCGATGTGGACACGGGAGCCAGGCGTCTGGGCGGGGGTGAGCCGGGCGGCTGGGCGCGGCGAGTTGGCGATGTGGACACGGGAGCCAGGCGTCTGGGCGGGGGTGAGCCGGGCGGCTGGGCGCGGCGAGTTGGCGATGTGAACACGCGGGCGCCCGGCGTCTGGGCAGCGGTG
>DASWUV010000260.1:0-2170 GCA_036401495.1 Pseudonocardia sp.
AGCTCGAACGCCTCCAGCAGGGCGCGCTGGTCGCGCGGGTCGGCGCCGGTGCGCAGCGCGTACCCCTCGCAGAACGCGGACCGGTTGCGCTCTGCCCACTCGTTCGCGCGCCACGTGAGCTGTGTGTCGTGGGCGAGCTCGTCGACGGCCGAGGGCTCGCGCTGCAGGATCTGGTGGAACGCGGCGTAGTCGAACGAGCGGAGCATGCCCGCGACGTCGCGAAGCGCCGAGTCGGGACGCACCCGCTCGGCGAGCGGCGCGGCGGGCTCCCCTTCGAAGTCGATCACCAGCCAGCCGCGGGGCGTGCGCAGGGTCTGGCCGAGGTGCAGGTCGCCGTGCACACGCTGGGTGGGAAGGGGGCCTGCGAGCCCGGCGACCGCGTCGTAGGTGGCGCGGATGGCGTCGGCGTGCGGGGCGAGCGCGGGCACCTCCGCCACCGTGAAGCCCAGCCGCTCGTGCCAGGTCGCCGCGAGCTCCCGCGCGTCGCGTTCGCTCTCGCCCAGCGCCCGCCGCAGCTCCTCGTGGACGACGGCGACGGTCTCGCCCAGCCGCGAGGCCTCGGCCGCGAAGTCGCCACCGACCTCGTCGGCCCGCAGATCGGCCTCGGCCAGCAGGTCGCGGACGCTCGCCAGGGCCATGGCCCAGCCGTCAGCGGAGTTTGCGGCGTAGTCCTGCAGCATCGCGAGCGTGAGCGGCTCACCGTCGAGCACGCCCTCGATGGCGCCCTGCAGCGCCGCGACCTCGTTGCTGTCGACCGAGCGCAGCGCCCGGTGCAGCTCGAGGTCCGGGTTGAGCCCCGGCACGACGCGGCGGAACACCTTCAGGATCGAGCGCTCGCCCCAGGACACCGAGGTGTTGGACTGCTCGACGCCCAACACCCGGCCCGCACACTTCTCCGCGATCTTCGCGTCGGGTTCGGCGACGAACCGCAGGTCGCCCACCTCGCGGTTGTCCCGGATCGCCTCCAGGAGCCATTCCGTGACGCGCAGGTCCCACAGGCCGTCGTAGACGACCAGCCCTTCGAGGACGCCGAACGTGACGTGCTCCAGCTCGCCCCGCGGCGTCGAGGTGCGCCCGACGAACACCTGGTAGTGCTGCTCGCCGTCGTCGAAGCCGACCCGTAGCAGGACGTGGTCGAGGAGCGGATCGCCGTCGGCGATGAGCGGGGTGCACGCAGCCACCGCAAGCGAGCGCACAGGTCTGCCCTTCGCGGCGAACCAGCGTTGCCGCGTAAGCCATTCCGGCAGCAGTGCGGGGAGCTCCTCGACCAGTAGATTCACGAATTGCCCTCCGGGGGAGTGATCGAGAACCAGTAGAACCCGTGGCCCGGCAATGTCAAGAGGTAAGGCAGCTCTCCGATCCGCGGGAACGGCACGCCACCGGTCAGCTCGTGCGGCGCGCACCCCCGCCAGGCCGACAGATCCAGCTCCACCGGCTGCGGGAAGCGCGACATGTTGTTGACGCAGAGCACGGTGCTGGCGCTGCCGTCCGCCGCGGTGTGGTTGCGGATGTAGGCCAGCACCGACGGGTTGGTGCCGCCGAGCTCGTTGTAGGCGCCCAGCCCGAAAGCCGCGTGCCGCTTGCGAATCTCGATCATGTGCCGGGTCCAGTGCAGCAGCGACGTGCTGGAGTTGAGCTGGGCTTCGACGTTGACCGCCTGGAAGCCGTACAGCGGGTCCATGATGATCGGCAGGTACAGCCTGCCGGGGTCGCAGGTGGAGAACCCCGCGTTGCGGTCGGGGGTCCACTGCATCGGGCTGCGCACGCCGTCGCGGTCGCCCGCCCAGATGTTGTCGCCCATGCCGATCTCGTCGCCGTAGTAGATGACCGGCGACCCGGGCAGCGACAGCAGCAGCGCGGTGAACAGCTCGAGCTGGTTGCGGTCGTTGTCGAGCAGCGGGGCCAGCCGACGGCGGATGCCGATGTTGGCCTTCATGCGCGGGTCCTTGGCGTACTCCGCGTACATGTAGTCGCGTTCCTCGTCGGTGACCATCTCGAGCGTCAGCTCGTCGTGGTTGCGCAGGAAGATCCCCCACTGCGCGCCCGAGGGGATCGCGGGCGTCTGCGCCAGGATCTCCGAGATCGGGAAGCGGTTCTCCCGGCGCACGGCCATGAAGATCCGCGGCATCAACGGGAAGTGGAACGCCATGTGGCACTCGTCGCCGCCGAC
>DASWUV010000261.1:0-13141 GCA_036401495.1 Pseudonocardia sp.
TTTTATAACGATCGCGCAACGAGACATACCCTCTTGCATTGGTCCGGTTCAGCGAATTCCAGCCACGGCGCAATTGTCGGCGAACAGCCGCCGCGCAGGGCCAGGCGGCGGATTCAGCACGTTGTTCGTAGACTGAACAGAGCAGTAGGATCATAGCTTTGCTACTGCATTTGGCCGCACTTCGTTCACGAAAGACAACCTCTTCGATAGGTCGCAAAGGGGTCTCGTAGAGTCCGCCCCTAGTTGTGCTCGGGTACGTCGGATCGGCCGTCGACGTCCCACCGTCGCGTTTCCGAGCCGCCGGGCCCGCGCCCCCCGGGCCGGCGTCCCACGGAAGGAGCTCCCCCGGAATGTCCCTCTCCGAGCCCGCCACCAGCACCCGACCCCCGGAAGGCCCCGGGGGGAGTGTGTCCGACCAGCGGGCCTCGACCTCGGCCTTCGACACCTCGCTGCGTGGTTACGAGCGTCGTCAGGTCGACGAGTACGTCGCCAGGCAGCGCAACGAGATGGCCACAATGCGGGCCAACCTCGCCGAAGCCGAGCGACAGCGCAGGCTGGCGACCGAGCACGCCGAGGCGACGGAGGAGGAGAACCGGCGGCTGCGGGCCACCGCGGGCCGCGAGACTCCGCCTGCGGAGGAGGGCTTCGGTTTCCGGGCCGAGAAGCTGCTGCGGCTGGCCGAGCAGGAGGCCGCGGAGGTCCGCGCCCGCACTCGCCAGGAGTCGGCGTCGCTGTTGGAGCAGACCAGGGCCGAGGCCGAGAAGCACCGCCACGAGGTGGAGCAGTCGCTGATCACGCGGGCCGCCCAGCTCGACCAGGCCGCCGCACGGCGCGCTGTTGAGCTGCAGGAGCGCGAGCAGCAAATCGCCGACCAGCTCGAGGCCACCCGGGCTGAGACCGAGCAGCTGCACGCCGCCGCCACCCGCGCGGCGGACCGGCTTCGCCAGGAGTCCGAGGCCAAGGCCGACGAGATCAGGGTGCGCGCCGAAACCGCGGCAAAGAAGGTGCGCGACCAGGCTGAGCACGACCTCATGCGGCTGTCCGCGCTGCGCAGCAACGTTCACGCCGAGCTGGCCCGGCTGGCCGAGGTATTGGTCAACGAGCTTCCCTCGGGTTCGGACTCCGCAGGCACCAGTGCCCGCGCCGGGACGGAGCGGTGATGGAACCCACCAATCAGACCACTCAGACCACGACGACGCCCCGACCCCGCCCCGCGAGCCCGGTCCCCAGCCAGAACGGCCCTACCCAGAACGCTGCCCAGGGCTCCGTTCACAAGGGCTCGGCGCAGAACGGCGCCGCCCCGGTCGGCTCCGCGCACGGCGGCGGCCCGGCGCACTCGAGCGCGTTCGAGGGCATCGAGCGGCGGCATTTCGTCACGGTGCTCCGCGGCTACGACCGCGTCGAGGTCGACCAGTACGTCGAGGACCTGCTCTCGGCGGTGACCAAGCTGCGCACGACGGCCGACGAGGCCGACCAGGCCCGCCGCGCCGCCGAGGAGCGCGCGGCCGCGGCCGAGCGCAAGGCAGCCGACGCGGGCTCCCAGCAGGTCGTCGCGGCTCCCGCCGAGGGCTTCGGGATGCGCGCCGAGCGGCTGCTGCGACTGGCCGAGAACGAGGCGGCCGAGATCCGTGCGTCGGCTGCGGCCGAGTCGAGCGCAATCGTGGAGCGGGCCAGGGCGGACGCCGAGCAGTTCCGGCACGAGTCCGAGCAGGCGTTCATCAGCCGCTCCGCGCAGGCCGACCAGGAGGCCGGTCGGCGCGCCGCCGCCCTCGACGAGCGCGAGAGCTCGCTGAAGGCGCAGATCGAGTCCGCCCGCGGTGAGATCGAGATGCAGACGAGGGCCGCTCAGCGTGAGGCCGACCGGCTGCGCGACCAGGCCCGGCACGAGATCGAAGAGAACCGGTCGGCTGCGGAGCTTGAGGCCAAGCGGTCCGTCGAGGCCGTCGAGAAGGACGTGGCCCGGCTCAAAGCTCTGCGCGAGTCCACTCGAAACGAGCTGGCCAGGATCGTGGAGATCGTCCGCGCGGCGTCGTCGGACGCGTCGGGGCACGTCGGCCCGGACAGCCCCGGACAGCGGTAGCCGCACCGGCAGCGCCTCCCGAAACCGGGGAGGGCCGACACGGAGTGTGGCAACGAGGCGTGCGCGCGCGCCACAATGCCGCGAAAGCGTGACCGATGGAGGGGACATGACGAACACGGGGCAGGCTCGACGCCGCGCCGCCGCCAGGGTGGTGGCGAGCTGAACACGCTGCCAGGAGCTGCTGCCGAAGGCAGCAGCGCCCAGGATGCCCCGACCCGTGGCTCGGCCAACCCTGTTCGCCGCATGCGCAAGGCCGCCGCCCGTAAGGAGCAGGCTCCGTCCCCCGCCCCGCCTGCCCAGCGATCGAGCGAAGACGAGGTCTCCGGCCAGAGCCTGTTCACCCCGGTCACGCCGGCCCAGCGGCCGGGCGCGGAACGGACGCCGAACGTGTTCGCCCCTGGGCTGCGGCCGCCCACCCCGAGCGCGCCCGGCTCCAGCGCGCCCGGCTCGAGCCCGGCAGGCTCCGGTGCGCCCGGCTCCAGTGCGCCCAGCCCCAGCGCGCCCAGCCCCAGCGCGTTCGCCCCGAAGCCCGCTGCGCCCGGCTCCGACGCGCCCGGCTCCGACGCGCCCAGCCCCAGCGTGTTCGCCCCGAAGCCCGTTGCGCCCTCCGGTGCGCCCAGCCCCGGTGCGCCCAGCTCCGGTGCGCCCGGCCCCAGCGTGTTCGCCCCGAAGCCCGCTGCGCCCGACTCCGGTGCGCCCAGCTCCGGTGCGCCCGGCCCCAGCGCGTTCGCCCCGAAGCCTGGTACGCCCGGCTCCCGTGTGCCCAGCGCCGGTGCGCCCAGCCCGAGCGTGTTCGCCCCGAAGCCTGCCGCGCCCGCCTCCACCCCGCCCGCGCCGTCCGCCCCGAAGGAACGGGCCCCGAAGGAACGGGCCCCGAAGGAACGGGCCCCGAAGGAACGGGCGCCGAAAGAACGGGCGCCGAAAGAACGGGCGCCGAAGGCGCCCGCACCAGCGAAGACCCCGGCCGCCTACGTCGCGCCGAACCTTCCGCACCGACCGGAGCGCCACCCGCCCTTCGCCCTCGCCGCATTCCTCGCCGTGGCCGTGGCGACGGTCGCGGCCCACGCCGTCGCGGCCACGTTCAGCTCGGTGTGGATCGCCACCGCGGGCGAGGCCCGGTTCGCCGTCGCGGTGCTCGCCATCCGCGACGCCGCCATCGCCCCGGTGGCCCTCGCGGCGTGGGACCGGCTCGCCGCGATCCAGATCGCTGCCGTGCAGCTGCTACTCCCCACCGGTGACCCCGTCGAGGCCGCGCGCTGGGCGTGCCTCGTGCTCGGCGCGCTGGCCGCCTTGTTCGTCTGGCCCGCGCTGCGGGGCTTCGGCAGCTCCCTGTCCGCGACGTCGGTCGCGGTCGGCACGCTCGGCGTGGCCCTCCCGATCCTCGCGCTGCACTCCGCGGTGACGACGGCAGCGGCCGGAGTGGTGTGGCTGTCCCTCGCGGCGGCGCTCGCTGTGCGTGACCGCTTTCGTGCCGCGGGCATCGCCGCGCTGCTCGCCGTCGTGACGGTTCCGCTCGCCGCCGCCCCCCTGCTGGGCCTGCTCGCCTACGTCTGCCTCGACGGCACACTGCGGCTGCCCGTGCGAATCCGGAAGCCGCTGGGAGTCCTCGCCGCGCTCGCGGCAGTCGGCGTCGTCCTCGCCACGGCCCTGCCGGGTGCGCCGCTGGCGGCGACCACAGGTCCGGACATAACCACGGGCATCGCGCTCGCCGGTGCCGCGCTGGCGGCGGTGCTCGCCGGGGTCGCCGCACTGGCCGACCGCCTGCTGCGGCCCGTGCTCGCCGCCGCTGCGCCGCTGGTGGCCGTCTGGCTGATCGCGGGACCGTCCCGCGCCGCCGCCGCGATTCTCGTCGCCCCGGTGCTCGCCGTCGCGGTGGGCGTCGTCGCCGACCAGGTTCGAAGCCGGATCGGGCTCCGGTGGATGCGGGTCGCGGCCGGCGTGGTGGTGGCCGTTCTGCTCGTCGGGCCGCTGGCCGTGGCCGCGAGCAGCCCGACCCCCGCGGGCGGCTCACTCACGACGTGGGTGGCTACCCAGACCGGACAGGGCGCGCTCGTCGTCGCCGACCCGCTCGACCGCGCCGAGCTGCAGATCGCAGGGGTCCCGGCCGCTCGGCTCCGCACACCTGCCGACCCGCCCGTCGATGGCGAGCTCCGACTGGTCAGCACGCGCCCCGGGGCCACGGTCACGCCGTGCCCGCCGGAAGCGGTGCTGGCGCAGACGCCCAAAGGCAGCGGCGGGGCGCCCGCCGTCGTCTGCGGCGCGCTCACCCCCGCCACGATGGCCGAGGGCCGGGTCAGGGGCCGGTTCGGCGCGCAGCTCGCCACGAACACCGCGCTGAAGCTCGAGCCTGCCGCGGCGGCCGCGCTGAGCGGAGGGTCCGTCGATCCCCGCCTGATGCTCACGCTGGCCGCGCTGACCAGCGCGCACAGCGTTGGAGTGGCCGATTTTCCCGCTTCACCGCTGGACGCCCCCGGCTCGCTGCGACGGATGGTGGTGCTGTCGTCCTTCGACGGGAGCGCACCGGCGGCCTCGCAGCTGCTGCGAACCTGGCTGGCCGCCCAGCAAGCCCCGTTCGCACCCTCGAGTGTCACTACGGACGGTACCGATCTCGTCCTGAACTACCCAGTGCCGTCCCCGACCGGCCTACTTCCTCCATAACAATCCAACTTGGGTGCCGGATGTGGTAACGCACAGCGACCATCCGCCGAGTGATCGTGCAGGAGGTCCGACATGACACTGCACCGACGTCTGCTCATCGCTGTCGCCGCTACCGGCGCGGCGATCGGCCTGCTGCTGGCCCTCGCCTCGCCCGCGTTGGCTGCCAGTGACGCTTACGTGCGCCTTGCGCACCTCTCGCCCGACACCCCCAACGTCGACGTGTACGTGAGCAGCGTGGCCAATCCGGCGTCGTCGTTCGTCGTGCCGGGAGTCGGCTACGGGGCCGTGTCGCCCTACCGTCCGCTGCCTGCGGGCACCTACGTCGTGAGCATGCGGGCGGCCGGTGCGGCGCCCGCGTCGCCGCCGGTGATCTCCGCGACCGTCGACGCGAAGGCAGGCCAGGCCTACACCGTGGCGGGGACAGGCCTCTCGGCCTCGCTCGGCCTCACTGTGCTCAACGACCAGCTCGCGCTCCCGCCCGCAGGCAAGGCGGCCGTCCGGTGCATCAACGGTGCCGTCAGCGCGTCGAGTGTCGACCTCGGGCAGGCAGGCAAGCAGCCGTGGGCGACCGGCGTCAAGTTCGCCACCACGACCCCGTACACCGACGTCTCGCTGGGCACGTGGACGCTGCACGTCACGGCGGCCGACCGGGCCCCCGTCGACCTGCCGGTGACGATCGACGCCAACTCCACCTACTCGGTCGTGCTCCTGGACAAGAACGGCTCGTTCACCGCGCAGCTGGTCCGCGACAGCGCAGGCTCGCCGACGGTGCCCGTCGGCGGGGTCGAGACCGGCTTCGGTGGCACCGCGCCCGACGAGCCGCTGGTGCTCCTCGCGTTCGGTGCGGCGGCGGCGGCACTCGGCGGTGTCTTCGCGCTGACGCTCGTCGCCGGGATCCGGCGTGCTCGTACGCGCTGACCAGCTTCTGCGGGAGGCGGCCCGTTCCCGCGTGGGCCGGGCCGTCGCACAGATAGCGCTGGTCGTCGCCGTCATCACCGTGCTCGTCGGGTCGACCACGGTCGCGATGACGACCCGCCTGCCCGAGCCCGCCGACGCCGCGTCGCAGCACGCCCTCCTCGACCCCGTCGCGGCCGCCCCGCAGCCGCTCCCGGTCGTGGCGGGCGCCACCACGCTGGACGTCCCGCGGCTGGGGATCCACCGCTCCACGCTCGTCGATCTCGGCGTCGACGCCTCGGGTGTGCTCATTCCGCCCACGTCGACCGCAGTGGCGGGCTGGCTCGCGAGCAGCGCGGTCCCCGGTGAGGTCGGGCCGTCCGTGATTGCCGGGCACGTCGACTCCTACCGCGGGCCGGGCATCTTCTACCGGCTCGACACGCTGAAGCCCGGCGACCTCGTCGCCGTCGGCCGCTCCGACGGCGTCACCGTGCACTTCCAGGTGACCGACGTGATCACGGTCCCCAAGGACCAGTTCCCGACCGACGAGGTGTACGGCCCGTCCCCCGGTGCGGAGCTGCGGCTGATCACGTGCGGCGGCGAGTTCGACCACAAGGCTCGCCGCTACCTGCGCAACGTCATCGTCTCCGCGGTGTACGTCAGCGCCTCCTGACCCGCGGGCCTACTGGTCGGCGTCCCCGGCGACGGCGACTACCCTGGAATCACCCAGACGTGCACGCTGGCGGACGAGAGCGACGGACGAGGATGGCGGCGACGTGAGTTCCCCTGTGACCTACCTCGACCACGCCGCGACGACGCCGATGCTGGACGAGGCCGTGGCGGCGATGGCCGCGGCGCTGGCCCGCACCGGCAACGCGTCCTCGTTGCACAGCGCAGGACGCCGCGCCCGGCGTGAGGTCGAGGAGAGCCGCGAGCGGATCGCCGCCGCCGTCGGCGCCCGCCCGTCGGAGGTCGTGTTCACCACCGGCGGCACGGAGAGCGACAACCTCGCCGTGAAGGGCCTGTACTGGGCGCGCCGGGCCGCCGACGACCGCCGCCGCCGGGTCCTCGTCTCCGCGATCGAGCACCACGCCGTGCTCGACTCCGCGCGGTGGCTGGCCGAGCACGAGGGGGCGCAGGTCGAGGTGCTCCCGGTCGACGACGTCGGCCGCGTCCGCGTGGCCGCGCTGCGGGCCGCGCTCGCCGACGACCCGGGCTCGGTCGCGCTCGTCTCGGTGATGTGGGCCAACAACGAGGTGGGCACGGTCAACCCGGTGCGCGAGCTGGCCGCCGTCGCCCACGAGCACGGCATTCCCGTGCACACCGACGCGGTGCAGGCCGTCGGGATCCTGCCGGTCGACTTCGCCGCGTCCGGCGTCGACGCGCTCACCCTCACCGGGCACAAGCTCGGCGGCCCCTACGGCGCAGGCGCGCTCCTGCTGGGCCGCGAGGTGCCGGTGATGCCGTTGCTGCACGGGGGAGGACAGGAACGCGACGTCCGGTCGGGCACGCTCGACACGCCCGCCGTCGTCGGGCTGGCCACCGCGGTCGAGCTGGCCGTGGCCCAGGCGCCGCGCCGGGCCGTCCAGATCGCCGGGCTGCGTGACGACCTCGTCGGCAAGATCCTCGCCAACGTCCCCGACGCGACGTTGAACGGCGACCCCGGCACCGATGTGCTGGACGGCGGCCCTTCCCGGCTGCCCGGCAACGCCCACCTCAGCTTCCCCGGATGCGAAGGCGACTCACTGCTCATGTTGCTCGACGCCCACGGCATCGAATGCTCCACCGGCTCGGCCTGCACGGCGGGCGTGGCCCAGCCCAGCCACGTGCTGCTCGCGATGGGCGCGGACGAGCCGACGGCTCGTGGTTCGCTGCGGTTCTCCCTCGGCCACACCACGACGTCGGCGGACGTCGAGCGGGTCACGGCGGTGATCGGGCAGGTCGTCGAGCGCGCTCGGCGGGCGGGGCAGTCGCGGTGAGGGTGCTGCCATCATGAGGGTCTTGGCCGCCATGTCGGGTGGCGTGGACTCGGCGGTCGCCGCGGCGCGGGCCGTCGACGCGGGCCACGACGTCGTCGGCGTACACCTCGCGCTGTCCCAGAGCCCGGACGCACTGCGTTCCGGGTCGCGCGGCTGCTGCTCGAAGGAGGATGCCGACGACGCTCGGCGCGCCGCGGACGTCATCGGCATCCCGTTCTACGTCTGGGACTTCGCCGCCCGGTTCGCCGCCGACGTCGTCGACGACTTCGTGGCCGCCTACGCGGCCGGGCAGACCCCCAACCCCTGTCTGCGGTGCAACGAGAAGATCAAGTTCGCGGCCCTGCTGGACCGGGCGCTCGCGCTGGGCTTCGACGCGGTCTGCACCGGCCACTACGCGCAATTGCACCGCGGCGAGCTGCGGCGGGCCGTCGACCCCGACAAGGACCAGTCCTACGTCCTGGCCGTCCTCACCGCTGAGCAGCTCCGGCACGCCATGTTCCCGCTGGGGGACACGGTGAAGGCGGACGTCCGCGAGGAGGCCGCGGCGCGCGGGCTGCGCGTGGCGACCAAGCCGGACAGCCACGACATCTGCTTCATCCCCTCCGGGGACACCCGCGCGTTCCTGACCGCGCGGATCGGCGCGCGCCCCGGTGCGGTCGTCGACGCCGCCACCGGCACGGAGCTGGGTCGCCACGACGGGGTGCACGGGTTCACGGTGGGGCAGCGCAGGGGCATCGGCGTCAGCGCACCGGCCGCCGACGGGCGCCCGCGGTACGTGCTGGGCATCGAGCCCGCCAGCGGCACGGTCCGCGTCGGGCCCGCCTCTGCCCTTTCCGTGCGGACGATCGACGCGGAGCGCCCCGTGTGGACGGGGGGCCGCGCGCCCGGCCCGTTCGACGCGGTGGTGCAGGTCCGCGCGCACGGCGGCCTCGCCGAGGCGCGCATCGTCCCCGACGGCGACGGGGTGCGCGCGGAGCTGGCCGAACCGCTTCGCGGAGTGGCGCCGGGCCAGGCGGCGGCGTTCTACGTGGGCGACCGGGTGCTCGGCAGCGCCACGATCACCGCCACCCACTGACGCGGCGCGCCGCCCGCGCCGCCTGTGCCCGACCGGCATCCCCGCGGGGCCTGCGTGCACTTCGTCGGCTCCCCGGACGCTGCGAAGTGTCGGGGAAGTCTGCGAGGTCCCGGCCGCCGTTCCGGCCGAACCCGGTGGTAGACAGCCCAGCATGAACATCACGCCCCGTCCGGCGGGCACGCCGTGAGCGCCGACGACCCGCTCGCCGCCGCCCTCGCCGCGGCGGGGCTGGCCGGGGTCACCCCGGGAGCGACGGTGCCGGGGCCCGCGCCGGTGCCCACCGCCGAACCGGACCGCGCGCCTGCCGCGCCGCCCGCGCGCTGGCCGGACGGCGCGGCCACCGCCGTCGGCTCGATGCCCGGCACCGACCCCCGCGAGGCCGCGGCCACCGTGACGGGGGAGCTCCCGGTGCTGCCCGCCCTGCCCGAGCTGCCCGCGCGCGGGGTGGGGGCCGACGTGATCGGCCGGACGGCGGGGCTGCTCGTCGACCTCGCGGTCGAGGTGCGCCCGTCGGGCTATCGCATCACCGGACGGCCCGGCCGCGACCAGCGCCGCGCCGTCGACCTGCTGCGCTCGGACCTCGACGCCTTCGACGAGGCCTGCGATCCCGTCCGCCCCCCGTGGGTGAAGCTGCAGGTGGCGGGCCCGTGGACGCTGGCGGCTTCGATCGAGCTGCACTCCGGCCACGCGATGCTCACCGACCGCGGCGCCGTGCGGGAGCTCGCTGCGAGTCTCGCCGAGGGGCTGCGCCTGCATGTCGCGGAGGTCGGGGCGCGTACCGGCGCGGCCGTACTGCTGCAGCTCGACGAGCCGTCGCTGCCCACGGTGTTGGCCGGTCAGGTGCCGACGCCGTCGGGCTACGGCTCGGTCCGTTCGGTGTCGGAGAACGCCGCCAAGGACGTGCTGCGCGAGCTGATCGCGGCGGTCGGGGTGCCGGTGGCGCTGCACTGCTGCGCCGACCGGCCGCCGATGCAGGTGCTCGGCGGGGTGGGTGCGGCCGCGATCGGGGTGGACGCGACGCTGCCGTCGGTGGCGGGGCGGACCGCGTCGCCCGCGGCCCTCGACGCGCTCGGCGAGGTGTGGGACGCGGACACGCCGCTGTTGCTGGGCATCGTGCCCGCGCGGAACCCGGGCGGCCGCCCGACCAGCCGCGCGCTCGCCCGCACCGCCTTCGACCTCGCCGACCGGCTGGGCTTCGACCGCGTGCGGCTGGCCCACCTGGCCGTCCCCACGCCGACCTGCGGACTGGCGGGCGCCGATCCGAACTGGGCCCGCCAGGCCCTGACCCTGTGCCGCGAGCTGGGTGAAGCGTTCCTCGACCCGCTCGACGAACGGGAGTGATCCGCGCGGGACCGACGCTTCCGTTGATCGAACACCGGAAGCGTCGGTCTCGCGGCGATCAGTTGCCTGCCAGCCCGGCCAGCTCCTCCCGGATCCGGGCGTCCACGGCCGCGTGCGTGAGGCCGCGCTCGGCGAGCAGGCGGCTGGCGGGCAGCTCGTCCTGGGCGAGCACGCCCAGCAGCAGGTGCTCGGTGCCGACCCACGCGTGCCCGAGCCGCAGGGCCTCGCGGACCGACAGCTCGATGACCTTCTTGGACGGGCCGCTGTAGGGCACCACCAGGCTGATCTCCGCCGTCGTCGGGGTCAGGTCGGCGAGCAGGGCGTCGGGCAGCGCGTCGGGCGCCCCGATGAGCGCGGCGATCGCCCGCGCGGCCAGGCCGTCGGTCTCGGCGAGCAGGCCGCGGACGATGTTCTCCGGCCGCACCTCGTCCTGGTGGGTGTTCTTGGCGTCCTCGTGGGCCACGGCGAGCGCGTGGCGGGCGCGGGGGGTGAAGCGGGTGAACATGTCCGGGTCGGTGCCCTCGTGCCCGGCTCGGGGCACGAACCGCTTCTGCGCCGCCTGCTTGGTGACCCCCATGCTCTGGCCGATCTCCGTCCAGGACGCGCCCGCGCGCCGGGCCTGGTCGACGAAGTGCCCGATGAGGTGGTCGGCGACCTCGCCGAGGTGGCTGCCCACCTCGACCGCGTCGCCGAGGTTGTCCAGCGGGCCGCCGTCGGGTCTGCGGCTCTTGACGAGCGAGATGAGGTCGTCGAGACGAACGGGTGCAGTCATGTCGTCAACTCTAGGTTGACGCACGTCGATCGTCAACCTCGGGTTGACGACAAGCAGGCTCGGCTCGGCGCCCTGGAACTGTCGGTGCTCCTCGGTAACCTCGCCCCGTGAGCGCAGAATCCGTCCGCGAGCGGTACTCCCAGCTGGCCGAGGAGGTCAGGGGCCACCGGTTCCGCTACTACGTGCTCGATGCGCCGGTGCTGTCCGACGGGCAGTTCGACGAGCTGTGGCGTGAGCTGCTGGCCATCGAGGAGGCGCATCCCGAGCTCGTCACGCCCGATTCGCCGACTCAGCAGGTCGGCAGCACGTTCTCCACCGACTTCACCGCCCACGACCATCTCGAACGCATGCTCAGCCTCGACAATGCGTTCAGCGCCGACGACCTGCGGGCGTGGGCCGAGCGGGTCACCCGCGATGTCGGCGCCGAGACGCTGCACTACCTGTGCGAGCTGAAGATCGACGGGCTGGCGGTCAACCTGCTCTACGAGAACGGGCGGCTCACCCGCGCGCTCACCCGCGGCGACGGGCGCACCGGCGAGGACATCACCCTCAACATGCGCACCTTGGAGGAGGTGCCGGAGGAGCTCACCGGCACCGCCGAGTTCCCGGTGCCCACCCTGATCGAGGTGCGGGGAGAGGTCTACTTCCGGCTGGCCGATTTCCAGGCGCTCAACGCGCTGATGGTCGAGTCGGGCAAGCCGGTGTACGCCAACCCCCGCAACACCGCCGCGGGTTCGCTGCGCCAGAAGGACCCGCGGATCACGGCGTCGCGCAAGCTGCGGCTGATCTGCCACGGGTTCGGCAAGCGCGAGGGCTTCGCCATGGAGCGCCAGTCCCACGGCTATGACGCGCTCCGCGCCTGGGGTCTGCCGGTGTCGGAGCGCACCGTGGTGCGCACAGGCATCGACGAGGTGATCGCGCACACCGAGTACTGGGGCGAGCACCGCCACGACATCGAGCACGAGATCGACGGCGTCGTCGTGAAGGTCGACGAGGTGGCCCTGCAGCGGCGGCTGGGTGCCACCTCGCGCGCGCCCCGGTGGGCGATCGCGTTCAAGTACCCGCCAGAGGAGGTCACCACCAAGCTCCTCGACATCCGCGTGAACGTCGGGCGCACCGGCCGGGTCACCCCGTTCGCCTTCATGGAGCCGGTGGTCGTCGCGCAGTCCACGGTCTCGCTCGCCACACTGCACAACGCCGACGAGGTGCGCCGCAAGGGCGTGCTGATCGGCGACCGGGTCGTCATCCGGAAGGCGGGCGACGTGATCCCCGAGGTGCTGGGGCCGGTGGTGGACCTGCGCGACGGCACCGAGCGGGAGTTCGTGATGCCGACGCACTGCCCGGAGTGCGGCACCGCGCTCGCTCACCAGAAGGCAGGCGACGTCGACCTGCGCTGTCCCAACGCCCGCTCGTGCCCCGCGCAGCTGCGTGAGCGGTTGTTCCACGTGGCGGGCCGGGGCGCGTTCGACATCGAGGGCCTCGGCTACGAAGCCGCGGTCGCGCTGCTCGCGGCGGGCGTGGTGCACGACGAAGGCGATGTCTTCGGGCTCACCGAAGAGGATCTGCTGCGCACGGAGCTGTTCCGCACCAAGGCGGGGGAGCTGTCGGCCAACGGGCGGAAGCTCTTGGTCAACCTCGAGTCGGCGAAGGACCGTCCGTTGTGGCGGGTGCTGGTCGGGCTGTCGATCCGGCACGTCGGCCCGACGGCGGCGCAGGCGCTGGCCCGCGAGTTCGCGTCGATGGACGCGATCGAAGCCGCGGCGGAGGCGGCCGCGCGCGCCACGGAGGCCGCGGGGTTGGCGATCACCTCCGACGGCAGCGCCGGGGATCCCGCGGACGAGGCGGACACCACCCCGCTTGCCGCCGCCCCCGACGACGCGCCGCCGGAGAACACCGACGAGGGGCCGCCGGGCGCCGCGGCCGAAGACCCCGCCGCCGTCGGGGTGGATGCGGCTGGGGTGGATGCGGCTGGGGTGGATGCGGCTGGGGTAGACGCCGCTGGGGCGGACGCGGTCTCGGCGGAGGAGCGGGCCGCCGTCGCGGAGAAGGCGGCGCGGGCGGCGGTGCGCGCCCAGACGAAGGAGCTGGCCACGGCGCTGGCGCCGATCGCGGGCGTCGAGGGCGTCGGGCCGACGATCGCCGCCGCCCTGCGCGACTGGTTCTCCGTCGACTGGCACCGCGAAGTCGTCGCGAGGTGGCGTGCAGCCGGGGTGCGCATGGTCGACGAGGTCGACAGCTCGGTGCCCCGCACCCTGGAAGGGCTGTCCATCGTGATCACCGGGTCGATGGAAGGGTTCTCCCGCGACGAAGCCAGGGAGGCCATCGCCGCGCGGGGCGGCCGG
>DASWUV010000262.1:0-7083 GCA_036401495.1 Pseudonocardia sp.
GTGAGGATCTCTGCTCGGGTCGATCGCGTTGCGGCATCGCTTTCCACCGATGTGAGTGCTTGGGCGATTGCTGCGTGGACGCGTGCGCGATAGCTGGAGACCATATCGGTCGCCGACGTGTCGAGGTGCTCCAACTCGAGCACGGTGTTCAGCACGAAACAGCCACGTCGGGCATAGCGCGCCTCGGGTGATCGGGTGGCCTGCGCCATCGCCAGAAAGAACGCCGAGATGGTCTGCACGCCGGCGCCGGGTGCTTCCATCGGCACCAACAGCGGCCCGATGACCTCATCCAGGTAGTTGAGCGATGCACGCTCGAACAAGCCGCGCTTGCTCCCGTAGGCGGCGTACAAGCTCGATCGGCTGAGGCCGGTGGCTCGCTGCAGCTGCAGAAGCGACGTGCTCTCGTAGCCGTGCTCCCAGAAGATCTCCCGCGCCGCGCGGACCGCGGAGAGATCGTCGAATCCCCGCGCGCGGGCCATGGTCAACTCCTCGGCGAGGTGCGGTCGCAATCTGGACCGGTTGTCCAGTCCAGACAACCGGGATTTCATGGACGAACAACGTCGGGTACGGCGAGTGCACATCCTAGGTCGTCCGGGCCGTGGACTGATCGAAGGATGCTGACCATGGATCGCGCACCTCGCGGGCCGTCCGAAGCACGGAGGCCGGTTGGCCCGCGATGACGCTCGTTCTCGACACCCGCTCGTCACCGGAGCCAACCGCGGCGTTCGACCTCACCGACCCGCACACCATCACCGCGGCGGCCGCATCGACCGGCGATGTGACATTGCTGATCAACAACGCGGGGTCGTTCACCGGAACTGATCTTCTCCGGGGAGACTTCGCCCGCATCACTGGAAATGGACACGCATTACTACGGCACGCTTCGCGTGGCCCGAGCGTTCGCCCCGCAGCTCGCCGAAAACGGCGGAGGCGCCGTGCTCAATGTCCTGTCTGTGCTGTCCTGGCTCGCCGTCGCCAAGGATGGTGCCTACTGCGGGGCGAAATCCGCGGAATGGGCTCTTACCAACGCGTTACGCCTTCAGCTCGCCGACCAGGAAACGGCCGTGACGGCACTGCACGTCGGATACATGGACACCGCAATGTCTGTTGGAGTCCATGCCCCCAAGACCGCACAAGGAGTCCCTCATGACCACACCGCGTACACCCGTCGTCTTCATCCACGGTCTGTGGCTGCACGCCACGAGCTGGGCGCCCTGGCTCGAGCTGTTCCGCGGCGCCGGATACGAGCCGATGGCACCCGGTTGGCCAGGAGAACCGGACACCGTCGAGGACGCTCGTCGCGAACCCGAACGCGTCGCCGACTTCAGCATCGATGACATCGCCGCCTACTACACCAAAATCATTGACGATCTCGACGCAAACGCTGTCATCGTCGGCCACTCCTTCGGCGGTCTGATCGCCGAGAAGCTCCTCGGAGAAGGAACCGGGATCGCCGCGGTGGCCATCGATCCCGCGCAGATCAAGGGCGTGCTCCCGCTGCCGTTGGCGCAGCTTCGCGCGGCGTTGCCTGCCCTGGGTAACCCGGCCAACCTGCACAAGGCGGTGGCGCTGACCCGCGAGGAGTTCCGGTTCGGGTTCGGCAACGCGCTCACCGAGGAGGAATCGGACACCCTGTACGAGAAGTGGGCGATTCCTTCACCCGCCCGGCCGCTCTTCCAGGCTGCCGTCGCCAACTTCACCCTGCACTCGCAGGCCAAGATCGATACCGGTAACGAGAAGCGCGGCCCCCTGCTTCTCATCTCCGGTCTCGAAGATCACACCGTTCCCGACGTCAGCGCCCATGCCAGCTTCAAGCTGTACCGACACTCGACCGCGGTCACGGAGTTCAAACAGTTCCAAGGCCGAGGCCATTCGCTGACTGTCGACCACGGATGGCAGGACGTCGCCACTACCGCGCTGCGGTGGCTCAGCGAACAAGCGCTCTGATCGGTGGGGCCCAGCGTGAGTCTGGCGCTCATGCTGAAGTGACCCATCCGCTGCTGTAGGGGTCGTCGAACGCACGATGATCGCTGACCAATAGACCAGGAGAGATGCCATGACCGATACGCAGGATCTCGTCAAACGCAACGTCGGATTCGCAACAGCGGGATTCCGCGCCGACCTGACCATCAACCCGATCGGCAACATGATGGTGATCGGGTGCGTCGACCCGCGGGTCGATCCGGGCCACGTGCTGGGCATAGCGAATGGGGAAGCGGCGATCATCCGCAACGTCGGCGGCCGGATCACGCCATCGACGCTGCGGACGATGGCGATGCTGGGCAAGGTCGGTGCGGCCAACGCAGACAGCCGTCGACCCGGTGACTGGAACCTGGTGATCCTGCACCACACCGACTGCGGGATGACCGACCTCGCCGCGTTCCCCGATCTGCTGGCGGAGTACTTCGAGATCCCGGCAGCGGATCTGGAGTCGAAGTCGGTCAGCGATCCGGTCGGGTCGGTCCGCGTCGATGTCGGCGTGATCCTCGACCACCTCCACAGTCCCGCGTACTTCGTGTCGGGCCTGGTCTACGACGTGGCGACCGGTCGGGTGGAGACGGTGGTCCCGCCGACACCGCTGCGGGTCGGCTAGCCGTGTGCGATGCAGCTGCTGACCCAGGCGAGGCCCGCGCCGCCGTCCCGCGGCAGGCCGCCGGTGGCGCGGTCGATCCGATCGCGCTCGAACCGGTCGACGAGGTACTGGTCACGACGCTGGTGCTGTTCGACACCGGGCTGTCGCCGACCGCGATGGTGACCAACGCCGACCGCCTGGGGGTCGACCTGTCGACGATCCAGGGTGTGGTGCTCAGCCACGGCCACTTCGACCATGCGGGCGGTCTCGCGGGGCTGGCGGGCAAGCGTGGGGTGGGGTCGTTGCCCTGGGCGTGCACGTCCGTGACCGCAGGCTGGTACTGAACGGTGTTGGGGCTAGGGCGACGTGTTGAAGACCGACCGCATCGCGTCGGCGCCCTGCTGCATCAGCGCGACGACGGGAGCGGCGAGCTCATGAGGCAGTAGGTCGCTGATCCAGACGATGCGGGTACCCGATCCGTGGGTGCGGACTTCTAGCGATGACTGGTGATGGGTGAAAGGCAGTGTTCCTTCCGCCACCGCATAGACGAGGCGGCGCGCTTCGGGATCGATGTCGACGATCGTCTCGCGGACGACTGCCCCGTTGGCGAACGTAACCACGCGGCTCTCGCCATCCGAGCGAGAGTCGAGCAGGACGCCGGGACAGAGGCGCTCGGACACAGCGCCCACGTCGGCGACTGCCTCCCACACTCTGGTCGGGTCCGCGTCGAGTTCGACGTCCATCCGCACGCTGGCCATGGTCGACAGCCTCTCTCTTCGCCGTGTGTTCGGCTCCGGTCGAGGCTGCAGGCCGCGGGCTGTTCGGGTCTTGATGATTCTTGCAGGAACCCTGACTGTCGGTGGGCGGGCGTACGTTCTCGACGTGCTCGATGTTGCCCAGATGGTCCGCGGTCGCGGGTTCACGCTGAGCGTCTTCGCCTGCACCGGACACGGCCGCACATGGTCTGCGGTGGAGGTGCAGGACGACGTGCGGATGGTGCTGGTCCATCAAGGGCGATTCCGGCGGCGGGTGCGGGGTAGGAGCACCCTGGTCGATCCCACGTCTGCCTATCTGGGTGTGCCGGGCGAGGAGGAGCAGTTCGCCCACCCGGCGGGTGGCGACAGGTGCACGTCGCTGAGCATCGCGCCGCCGCTGTGGCACGAGCTCGCGGGCGAGGGCACCCGCCCGTGCCGGCCTGAGGTGTACGTCGACGCGCGGTTGGACCTGGCGCACCGCAGGGTCCTGGCCGCTGCGCGCCATGGTGACGCGTCCTTTGAACTGCTCGAGGAGCTCCTCGGGCTGTTCGCAGGCGTGCTTGCCCGGGTCGCAGCCGGGCGGACTCCTGCCGACCTGGCACGCTGCCTGGCTGTGGCCTGCATTGAGGACGGTGCGCAGAATTTGGCTGTTCTGGCCGCCGACCTGGGCTTCGCCGACCAGGCGCACCTGACCCGCACGATGCGCGCGCAGCTGGGCCACACGCCGAGCGCGATCCGCCGCCTGCTCCGCCCCAACCTCTGATCAACGCCATGCACGTGCAGTCGATGACCCAGACGGAAACCGAGTGGTGATCACCAGAACATGACGTTGCGACGATAGCCGAAAGACGCGTTGTGCCGTGGCCAGGATCGCAAAGATCATTTGACAGCGAGTCACATGCTCGCGACATCTACTCTTTGACTGGCCGAGGTGGGCCGCGACCGGTGGCTCCGCAGACTCCGGGGTAGGCCAGGGATCCACCAGGGTTCCTACTGGGGCATTCCAGCGGTCGCACTCGTTAGCGTCCTTGCTGCCACAACGCCCAGGGAGGCGGCAATGAGCACAACCGAGGACGTCAGCGGCGCCAACGAGGCGGCAGATCAGCAGGGGCAAGCGCACTGGCTCGGCGGCCTTGGCGAGGGCTATGCCGATCTGGGCGACGTGCGGTTGCATTACGTGGAGGCGGGCGAGGGACCGCTGATCGTACTGCTGCACGGCTTTCCCGAGTTCTGGTACGGCTGGCGGCTGCAGATACAACCGCTCGCGGCGGCGGGATTCCGCGTCGTCGCACCCGACATGCGCGGCTACAACCTGTCATCACGTCCGGACGGCGTAGAGGCTTACGCCACCGACAAGCTTGCTGATGACGTTCGCGGTCTCATCCAGGAACGCGGCGCCCAGTCCGCGATGCTGGTCGGTCATGACTGGGGCGGAACCGCCGCCTGGGTCACCGCGATGAAATACCCCGAGGTCGTGGACCGGCTGGCCATCCTCAACGCAGCCCATCCGCGGAAGCTCTCCCAGGGATTGCATCACCCGGACCAGCTCCGGAAGTCCTGGTACTTCTTCTTCTTCGCTCTCCCGGAACTGCCCGAGGCCGTCGTGCACGCCAACAACTGGCACTTCTTCCGGCACTTCCTGCATGACGCCCAACCGGCCTACACGCCGGAAGAGATCGATCGCTACATCGAGGCGTGGTCGCAGCCGGGGGCAGCGAGCGGGATGATCGACTACTACCGGTCCTCGGTGCGTACCCCGCAGAAGGCTGCCGAAGCGGCGCTTCGCCCCATCAAGGCGCCCACCCTGGTCGTCTGGGGTCAGGAAGATCAATACCTCGGCCCGGACCTGGCCGAGCCCGAACACGACGACGTACCCAACCTCGACCGTGTCGAGCGCGTGCCCGACGCCTCGCACTGGGTTCACCACGACGCGGCCGAGCGCGTCAACGAGCTGCTCATCAGCTTCTTCACCCCTGCGCCGCGGGCCGAGGACCGCTGAAAGGATCGGAGATGACTCAGGAAACCCCCACCGTTGTGCTTGTGCATGGCGCGTTCGCCGACAGCTCGAGCTGGAACGGGGTCATCGAGCGATTGCTGCGAAATAATGTGAAGGCCACTGCTCCGGCCAATCCGCTGCGCGGCATCGCCCACGACTCTGCCTATCTCGCAAGCATCTTCGCGCAGACGACAGGGCCCGTTCTCGCCGTCGGACATTCGTACGGCGGCGCGGTGATAACGAATGCGGCCAGCGCGGCGACGAACGTCGTCGGCCTCGTCTTCGTCGCAGCGTTCGCCCCGGACGAAGGGGAGACCTTGGGCGAGGCCACAGACGCGTCCAAGGACAGCGTGCTCAACAGTGCGTTGGTTCCCCTGACCTACCCCAGCGGAGCCGGAACGGCGGTCGAGTTCGCGATCGATCCGACCAAGCTGCAAGACGCGTTCGCCGCCGACCTGGCCGCCGAGCAGGCGGCGCTGTTGGCCGCCACCCAACGCCCGGTGGCCGAGGCGGCATTCTCCGAGACGTCCGGGCCCGCCGCGTGGAAGCGGCTGCCGTCCTGGACCGTGCTGGCTACGGCCGACAAGGCGGCCGGAACAGACATCGTCCGGTCGCAGGCGGAGCGGGCAGGCGCCACGATCACGGAGATCGAAGGCTCGCACGTGATCATGGTTTCGCAGCCGCAGGCGGTGACCGAGGTGATCCTCGCCGCGCTCGCCAGGGTTCAGGCTCCGGTCGAGGTCGGCTAGTCGATGCCGGGTGATCGTTCCCCATCTGCGCGGGTTCGGAACGACGCGGTTCTTGTCCGAGGCGACGATCCGCAACGGTGAGCAGGCCGTGCTCGCGGTCGATGCGCTCGCGTTGATGGATGCCCTCGAGATCGAGACGGCCGTCGTGGCCGGCTTTGACTGGGGAGCGCGAACCGCTGACATCGTCGCCGCGCTGTGGCCCGAGCGCGTCAACGGCTTGGTGTCAGTGAGCGGCTACCTGATCGGCAGCCAGGAGGCAGGCAAGGCGCCGTTGCCGCCGCAAGCCGAGCTCCAGTGGTGGTACCAGTACTACTTCGCCACCGAGCGGGGCCGCGCAGGCTACGACCGGTACCGCCGGGAGTTCGCCCGGCTCATCTGGCAGACCGCTTCTCCGAAGTGGAGCTTCGACGACGCGACATTCCAGCGCAGCGCGGCGTCGTTCGACAATCCCGACCACGTGTCGATCGTGATCGACAACCGCAGCAAAGTTCGTCGGCCCCTATTCGCACCGGACGATCGAGGGCGGCGTCGGGCACAACCTCCCGCAAGAAGCCCCAGACGCCTTCGCCGATGCCATCCGCGAGCTCGATATCCGCTGATCGGGATCTACACCAATTCCCAGGAGTAAGCGATGGATATCCGCCCGTTCACATTCGCCGTCCCAGAAGAGCAGCTCGTCGACATGCGCCGCCGCGTAGCCGCGACCCAGTGGCCGGATCAGGAAGTCGATCCCACCCAGGGCGTGCAGCTCGAGGTGATCCAGGCGCTGGCTCGCTACGGGCTTGGAGTGACCGGCGCCACGTCTACGCGGAGCTACGACGGCTGGGACTGAACCACTGGGCGCTGTCCGGTGACTGGACTTTGAGACCGCAGGTCGCCACCTTGAATGCACCAGGCGGCCGGACCGGTCACCGCTTCCAGGGGCGCGATGTCGACTGATCAGGTCCTATTTCGCTCGCGGAAGGAGTCAGCATGGCCAAGGCGCTGTCCATCGATGTCTTCCAAGGTGGC
>DASWUV010000263.1:0-32927 GCA_036401495.1 Pseudonocardia sp.
TGCCGAGTGCGGCGCGCAGTATCGGCGTGTCCATCCGTCCGACGACTACGACGTTGGCGCGGGCGTACTGCAACGCAACATTCTGGGTGAAGTTGTTGAGCGCCGCCTTGAAGGCGGCGTAGCCGATCATGGGTACCCCGACCCAGCGCTGGCCGGAGATGGACGAGATGTTGGTGATGGCGCCGTGACCCTGCGCCTCCATTATCGGAAGCACGTGCTTACAGGCCAGAAACGCGCTCCCGACGTTGACCTTCATGGACTCGAGCCAGGTATCTTCGCTCATCTCCACCGGTCCGCCGACGTGGGCGACGCCTACGTTGTTCTGAAGGACATCGATCCGGCCGAAGCGCGCCAGCGCTGTGTTGACGGCGCGCTTCACCGACTTGCTATTGGTGACATCGGCGACGACGGCCTCGCACGTCCCGCCCTCGGATCGAATGGCGCTCTGCACGTCCTCGGCGGCGGCGGCGTCAAGGTCGACCGCTATGACACTGGCGCCGGCCCGCGCAAAAGCTATGGACGTTGCCTTCCCGATACTGAGGCCTGCCCGCGATGACCCAGCGCCAAGGATCAGGGCCACCTTGTCCTGAAGAACCGGGGGCGTTTGGACGCTCAAGGTCATCCTCTCGACGGGTTGACGCGCAGACCGAGCCAGTTTCTGGCCGCCTCGGGGTGCCGCAGCACTCACTCTTGCACGTACGTACGACTTAGTAAATAGTGGAGCGGTGCTTCGCGGGAGCCCACGAACTCGGAACTGACGCTCCCGTCAAATATTGGACAAATGCCAGCGGAGGTCCGGTGAAACTAGCAACAGTGCGCGGCGCCTCGGGCCCGCGAGTGGGCGTCGTGGTCGAGGACGACCGCGTGCTGGATCTGCAAACCGCGGGTGAGACAGCAACGGGGTCCGGGGATCCGGCCTTCGCCAGCATGCTGGACTTGATCGCCGCAGGGCAGGACGGCTTGCAGCGAGCTCGAAGCGTGGTCACGGACTCGACGGGTCGGGTCGAGACAACTCCGCTGGCCGACGTGACGCTGATGGCGCCGGTACCCGAACCAGCGCAGATGCGCGATGCGCTCTGCTTCGAACTGCACTGCCTGTTCGGCGTGTTCATCGGCAGATCAGGCCTCGACATTCCCCGCGACAGTGCGCTGGAGCACGTGTTCGGCTACACGATCTTCAACGACTTCAGCGCACGCGACGCGCAGTTCGCCGAGGTAGGTGGCGGCCTCGGGCCTGCCAAGGGAAAAGACTTCAAGGGCGGCAACGCGCTCGGGCCCTGGATCGTCACCGCCGATGAGATCCCGAACCCGTACGAACTCGAGATGGTGGTCCGCGTCAACGGCGAGGAACGCGGCCGCGGCAACAGCGCATCGATGCACTGGCGGTTCGAAGATCTCATCGCCCGCGTCAGCGACTGCGAAGAGCTCCGCGCAGGCGAGTTTCTTGCCTCCGGCACTGTCGGCAACGGGTCCGGTCTTGAGATCGGACGATTCTTGGAGCACGAGGACGTGGTCGAGCTCGAGATCGAGCGGATCGGCACGCTCCGCAACCGCGTCCTTGACCCGGCGCGGCTCGCATGAGCGCCCCGGAAATGACCGCGGGCCAGCTGCCCTTTTTGGCCGACGTGGCGCGAGCATTCTCGGTCGAGGACAGCTTCGAGGTCCTCGCCGGTGACCCGGCTGACGGTTACAACGCCTGCGTCGAACTGTGCGACCAGCATGTCGCGGGTGATGGGGTGGCTCTTCGCTGGCTCGGCCTGGACGACAGCACCGAGACCGTCACCTACGAACAACTACAGCGACGGTCGGCACAGTTCGCCGACATGCTGATCGAGCGCGGAGCCCGGCCGGGCGACCGCGTCGCCGGGCTGCTGCCTCGGCGTCCGGAGTTGCTCACAGTTCTGCTGGGCACGCTCCGGGCAGGCTGCGTTTACCAGCCGGTCTTCACCGCGTTCGGGCCCAAGGCAATCGAGACACGCCTTGCCGCCAGCCGCCCGGTGCTTGTGGTCACCGACCGTGCGAACCGGCCCAAGCTGGCCGGCCTCGAACTGCCTGGCGTGCTGGTGATCGATGAGGAGCACGGTCCGGAAAGCCTCTCGGGGGCATTGAGGCACCGGCCGGACAACACCGCACCGATCATGCTGACGAGCGACGCGCCGTTCCTGATGATGTTCACCTCGGGGACGACCGGCACACCCAAGGGCGTCCTTGTGCCGATCCACATGCTGCGCGCCGTGTGGGCCTACATGCGCTATGCCGTCGGTTTGCGCGATGACGACACGTATTGGAACCTGGCCGACCCGGGCTGGGCCTACGGCCTCTATTACGGTCTGTGCGGCGCGCTGCTGATCGGACAGACAGCCACCATGAGCGAGGCCCCTTTCACGGTCGAGCGGACCTACGAGGTCATCCGCCGATTCGGAATCGACAACCTGGCCGGGGCCCCGACCGCTTTCCGAGCGATGGCCGCCAGCCCGCTCGCCGTGCCGGGCCCACTACGCGCGATCAGCAGCGCAGGCGAGCCGCTGGACCCCGAGACGGCGTCCTGGCTCACCCGCGCTTTCGGCGCTCCGGCGCGAGACCACTGGGGGCAGACCGAGCTCGGGATGGTCATCTGCGACCACAACGGGCTGGCCCACCCGCGCCGCCCCGGCACGATCGGCTACACCATGCCGGGGTGGCGAGCAGCGATTCTGGACGCGGACGGCAAGGAACAGCCTGCCGGTACACCGGGAGCGCTCGCCGTGGACCGCCGTTCGGGCCTGTTCTGGTTCACCGGGTACGACCAACGCAGCGAGCAGCCCTTCATCGGCGACTACTACCTGACCGGTGACAGCGCGGTGATGCAACCCGACGGCGCATTTCAGTTCGTAGGACGCGACGACGACGTCATCACCTCCTCCGGATACCGCATCGGGCCGTTCGAGGTCGAGTCGGCGCTGATGGAGCATCAGGCCGTCGCCGAGGCGGCGGTGATCGGGCGTCCCGACCCGGTACGCACGGAGATCGTCAAAGCGTTCGTTGTGCTCATGGCGCCGACGGCGCCTTCGGATCCGCTCGCCGAGGAAATCAGCCAGTTCGTCAAACAGCGTCTCGCCGCGCACGCCTATCCACGCGAGATCGAGTTCGTCGACGAGCTGCCCAAGACTCCGAGCGGAAAGGTCCAGCGCTTCCTGCTGCGTCAGCAGGAAGTGTCGCGTCGAGGTCAACCTGCCACGGGCGATCGGTGACGACGTGACCGGGGAGGCAACCTGCAGCGTTGCTTCACAAGACCGTCGAGAAAGGATAATCCCCTATGACAGAATGCTCGGTGACCGATCTGGCTCGACGGCTGGGCGTGGTCGAGGACCGGCTGGCCATCTACAACCTGCTCGCCTCGCACCCCATCAGCGCCGACGCAGGCATCGAAGCTGTGTTACGCGGCATCTACCTGAAGGACGCATCGTTCGACCGCGGCGAGGAGCTGCACGGCGCGACAGGCATCGAAAGTATCGTCGCATTTGCGCAGAACCCCGCACACCACGAGGCAATGAGTGGCGGACTCGCGCACTTCAACAGCCCACCCTTGGTAGAACTGCACGGAGACACCGCAACCGCGACCAATTACATCATGCTGATCTTCCCGGATACTCAGGGCGATGTGCGCGAGCTGCCCAACCACGGGCTGACGACGGGTTTCCGTATTCACCGAGTCGTGGCCAACCGCTGGACGCTCGTGCGCGACGACGGCCGATGGCGTATCGCCGCCCGGTCGGTATCGCCGCTGGACGGCACCGAGCCCGCGCTGAAAATCCTGGCGCGCGCAGGCGAGGCCTACTCGGGCGACCCAGAGGCCGTCCCATCCCGACCCGGCGTCTGAACGACACGGCTCGTCGGCGACAGACCTGAACCCTCGTGTCGACGGAGGCTTTGACTACGATCTGGTCGTCTCCCTCCGGGGGCTCGCATGGGTATGACAGCTGGATAAAGACCAATTGGTCTGCGCGTGGACAGGAGAGACGTGTCGGACACGAGCGCCACGCGCACCCGCATCCTCGACGCCGCAGAACGTCTGTTCGCCAGGTCCGGGTACGACGGGGTCTCTGTCCGGGAGATCATGCGCGAAGCCGACAGCCAGCTCGGTCTCATGAGCTATTACTTCACCAGCAAGGAGGCGCTGCTTGAAGCCGTGGTCGGGCGCCGCAGCGGCGTTATCAACGATCGACGCCACGCGCGACTTGCCACGATCGCCGGTACGGACGACAGCTCGATCGAGAAGGTCGTCGACGTCCTTCTCGCTCCCTACTTCGAACTGATGGGCGAGGAAGGCGAGGCCTGGACGTCCTACGCGAAGCTAAATGCGCAGCTGGCTCAATCGCCACGCTGGTCGAGGCTGATCAAGCAGAACTTCGACGAGGTGGTTTCGCTTCTTATCGACGAACTCGAGCGCATCGTGCCCGATGTGGCGCGGGCTGAGATCATACGAGCATTTGTCTTCGCGATCGGCACGATGTTGGCGGTCCTGGCCACATCCGGCCGAATGCGTTCCCTGTCCGACGGGTACGTGCTCGACGACGACTTCGATGCTATCCGGCCGCAGCTCTCGCGGTTCATGTCGGGTGGCCTGCGACACGCTCTCGGTGTGTCCGACTAGCCAGGCGCAAGGCGAACAGCGCCTGCGGCCGCTTCTGCGGGGTCGCCGCCTGCCGTCATTCCGGCAACCAGATTGGTCCGTCGGAGGCCGGGGCCAGCGCGCCTGCTCCGGCGACAGCTCACAGGGTCCAATGTCATCACTCACAGTGCCCATCCCCGTCGGACCTCAGCCCCGCGCGTCGGGCCGGAACCACCGTTCGCTGCACAGTTCCCGTTGATCGGACAGACCCTCTCGGCCCACCAGCGCGCGGTCAGGTCGTTGCTCCGCAGCGGGCCGGGCGGCCCGACAGCTCCTTGGCCACGGCCGTGATGTTCACCGAGATCAGGTCGGGCAACGTCGCGACCGGCGGATAGTTCGGGTAGGCGCGATCGGTCGCCGCCTTGATGTCGGCTGTCTCGGCCGCGGTCACGGTCTGGCCGCCGGGCGAGTCCGCGGCGACGGCCCCCGCGACCAGGTCGCGAAACCGCGTGAGGTAGGTACGTTGTGCCGCGATGAGGATGTCGGCGGGTGCCGGGTCCCCGTGGCCCGGATAGGCGGTGGTGTGGGTGGGAAGGTCGTGGGCGAAGCCGTCCAGGTTGTCGAGCCAGCCACACAGGTCGCCCTCGATCAGCGCGGGAGTCATGTGGTTGTCGACCAGGTCGCCCGCGAAGACCAGGTTGTCCCGGTCGTCGTGGTAGGCGGTGGCCGTCTGCGATTCGCCCGGCCCGTACTCCGTCGTCCGCACGGCCAGGCCCCCGATCTGCAGCGTCGTCCCGTCGGCGAAGGGATGGTCCGGCACAGGGACCTGGGCGGGGTAGTCCGGGTCGGCCTGGCGCGCGAGGGGGAACAGGTGCAGCGGGTCGAGTCGGATGTCCTCCACGGTCTTCTGTGCGGCGTAGACCGGGGTCCCGGGGAACGCGGCCAGCAACGCGCCAAGGCCGCCGACGTGGTCGGGATGCGGGTGCGTCATGAGGATCGCGACGACGGGGCGGCCGGTACGGAGTATGTCGGCAGCGATGGTCTGACCCCCCCTGACGTTGCGGCCGCTGTCCACGATGATCAGGCCGTCCGGCGCGTCGAGCCAGTAGCTGTTGACCGAGCCCGGTTGCGGCGAGGCGAACCGGCCTACTGCCGCGGCCGGAGGGGCGCCCGCGGTCGGCGGCGTCTGCGCGCCGCTCGAGCAGGCGGTGACCACCACCGCGACGGCTACGGCGGCGATCATCAGCGGCGCGCCGGACCGGCGCCGGTTTTTCGGATCGGATATCACGGGGGCGACTATCGGTGGGCCCGCGACGACTGCGCCAGACGGCGGGCGATGCCGGCACTGTGAGTACCACTGATCGGAGGCGGCGTTGACGGGACCGACGGGACCGAAGGACACCGATGCGGCCCGCAGGCGGGCCGAGCTAGGACACTTCCTGCGGGTGCGGCGCGGACGGCTGGACCCGGTGGGTCTCGGGCTGCCGATCGGTCCGCGGCGAAGGGTGTCCGGGCTGCTGCGCGAGGAGGTCGCCGCGCTCGCCGGACTGAGCACGACCTGGTACACGTATCTGGAGCAGGGCCGCGACATCCACCCCTCGCCGGACGTGCTCGACACCGTGGCGGTCGTTCTCGGCCTCGACGATGACGAGCGCCGTTACCTGCGCAGGCTCGCCTTCGGCAGCGATTCCGCGATGGCTCCGTTGACCGGCCTGGGCCGCATCGATCTCGACCCGGCCGCGGTAGTGGCCGCACTCGGCCGCGGCAGCGACCCGTTCTATGCCACCACGCAGAACTCGGACATCGTCGCTTGGAACGCCGCAGTGACGACCTGGTTCACCGACTTCGGGGCCATGGCTCCCGACCGCCGGAACGTGCTGCGGTGGATGGTCACTGATCCGGTCGCGCGCGAGCGGTTGCCGCTGTGGGAGAACGAGGTTCGCGACGTGCTGGGCCGCATGCGGGCCAACATTCCGGCACGCCCGCCGGATCCGACCACCGAGCCGCTCGTCGCCGAGCTCCGCCAGCACAGCTCCGTGTTCCGCAGGCTCTGGGACGAGCACTATGTCGTCGATCATCGCGCGCGGTACCGGCAGATGTTCCATCCCCGCCACGGCGTCCGGACGTTTCGGCTCGTGGTTCTGCGGGCGGCCGACGACAGCGACCTCATCTACATCGCGCACCTGCCCGTCGGCGAGGATGTGTGTCCGCCTCAGTTCTCGTCCAGTCCGGCCCGGGTCGGAGAGGATCGAGCACGCATCCGGGAAACAACGGCAAAAGCCGAAGAGTTGACAGCCCCTCTTCGACCACCCTCGCGGTCATGAGCCGCCGCTGGCGGCCGAGTCCTTGCGGGGTTGGCGTCGCCGGGTTGCTGCAGGCCGCGGTGGCGGCCGCTCGAATGGTGCGGGGGACGGAGCGTTGGCGCTCTTGACCGTACGGATGACGGGGACCGCCTCGACGTCGTGGACCGCCGGAAGGGCGGCGATGCGGCGGGTCAGGTAGGTGTAGAGCCCGTCGTTGTCTCGCGTCATCACGCTGGCGTACAGGTTCGTTTGTCCGGTCGTGGCGGCGGCGAAGGCGACCTCGACGTGGGTGGCCAGCGCCATTCCGGTCGCATGCAGTTCGCCGGGGAGGACTTTCATCCACAACAGCGTCTGCACGCCGGCTCCAAGAACAGGCGGGTCGATGTCGACGTCGAACCGCAGAACGCGGCTGGACTGCAGGTGCTCCAGGTGTCGGCGCACAGTGGTGGCGGGCGCGGCGGCTGCGGCGGCGAGCACGTCGATGGCCGCGCGGCCGTCCCGATGCAGGACGTCCACCAACGCCCGGTCGGTGTCGTCCAGGCGCACCTCCTGCTGATCGCGGGTTCTCGGCGCGGTGTCGGGGCCGTCCGGGCGCAGGGCAGCGAGCTGGTCGTCATCGAGGGGGCCCGACTCCGCCACCAATGTCGCGGCACAACGCGTGAACACGTGCAACTCACTCTGGGCGGTGACGGCCCGGATCTGCGCAGTGCGTGGCAGCTTGTCAAGCAGGAGGGCGTCGGTCTCGGCCGACGAACGGGCTCGGGCGGCGCAAACGATCTCGGTACCGCCGGAGATGAGCCGCACCCAAGAGGTGTCCGCTCTTTGGGCCATGGCCTGCGCGACGGGCAGCGCCGCATCCGGCGTGGCGCGGGCGCGGACGTACCACTGGGTCTCTCCGAGCAGATGCGGGTCGACGGTGCCACAGACCCGCAACCCGCCTCTGGAGCACAACCGTGCGTAACGCCGGGACACGGTCTGGTCAGACACTTCGAGTACGCGGCCGAGCAGGCTGAACCCGGCGCGCCCGTTCACCTGGAGTGCGTGCAGCAGCTGCAGGTCGAGACGGTCAACAGCGTCGACATTCACCACCCACACCCTACTTGGCGTGGGAATTCGCCGGATCACCCTCGCCGCATAGGTCTCGCCTGCGATCGGGGCGAGGCTCCAGGTCCGGCGTTCGGACCGAGAGAGGCAACGTAATGGCGATTCTTGTCACCGGCGGCACTGGAGCGGTGGGTCGGGAGGTGGTGGCGCAGCTGGCCTGCCGAGGAGCGCAGGTGCGGGTCCTGACCCGCTCGCCGGAGAAGGCCGACTTCCCCGACGGGGTGAGCGCGGTTCGGGGTGAGCTGACCGACGTCACCGCGATGCGCGAGGCGCTAAGGGGGGTCACCGGGACGTTCCTGCTCAGTGCGGTGACTCCTGACGAGCTGACCGGCACCCTGATCACCCTGTCGCTGGCGCGGGCCGCCGGGGTGCGCGACTTCGTCTACCTGTCGGTCATCCACGCCGACGCGTTCACCGACCCGCCGCATTTCGCGGCCAAGGCGGCCGCCGAGCGGATGATCTCCGAGTTCGACCTGGCGGCCACCGTCCTGCGTCCCGGGTACTACATGCAGAACGACGTCGGTGAGCGGGACCGACTCTATGACGGAACCTACGCGTCGCCGGTCGGCAATCGCGCGGTGTTGGAGACCGACGTCCGCGACCTCGCCGAGGTGGCCGCGTTGTCGTTGCTTCGTCGGCACGAGGCCGATCGGGCGTTGCCGCGTGAGGTGCTCGACGTGGTCGCTCCGCAGATCCTCACCGGTGACGCGATCGCCGCGATCTGGACCGACGTCCTTGGCAGGCCGGTGCGCTACGGCGGCGACGACCTGAACGCGTTCGAGCAGCAGATGGGGCAGTTCGCCCCCGATTACCTGGCCTACGACATGCGGCTGATGATGCGCCGGTTCCAGGTCGACGGCATGGTCGCCGCACCGGGAACCCAGGAGCGGCTGGGCGAGCTGCTGGGCCGACCCATGCGCTCCTACGCTGACTTCGCCGCCGAGACCGCCGCCTCCTGGAAGTAGGGCCGTATGCCGGTCGTGCCGGTCGTGCCGGTGGTCGGCTTCTCTCGCGAGTTGGGGCGCGAGCTGGTGGAGGAGCACCTGCGGCGGGGCTGGGAGGTGGCGACATCGCGACCGGGAGCAATAGTCACGCGCGTCTGGCGCGACGACACCCCTGCGATGACTGGTGTCACGTGACGTTCGTCGGGCTGCGCCGCAGTTGTCGCGGACGGAGCATGGACGGGGTTGCCGGGGGTAAACCTGTGCTCGTGCAGCCGAAGGCGTTGTGGGGCAAACGGAACGACATGATCATCCATGACGACGACCCGTTCAACGCCGAACCGGCCCGGGCGGCACTGGCATCAGCCCCACTGACCTCCGCGGAAGTCTTCTACAGCCGCAACCACGGCCCGATCCCCGAGATCGATCCCGGCAGTTGGCGACTGCGCGTCGACGGCCTCGTCGGCGCAGCGCTTGAGGTGTCGCTGGAGGACCTGCGCCGACAGTTCCCCCACCGCGAACTCATCGCCACGTTGCAGTGCGCAGGCAACCGGCGGTCGGGTTTGCTCGCGGTCCGCGACATCCCCGGCGAGGCGCCCTGGGGTCCCGGGGCCACCTCCACCGCGCGCTGGTCCGGGGTATCCCTGGCCGACGTCCTCGCCGCGGCGCAACCCAGCGCCTGCGCCACCCACGTCGCGTTCACCGCGCCCGACATCGCAGCAGACGCCGAGCCGCAACAGCCCTACGGAGGCTCGGTGACACTCGCCAAGGCGATGGCAGGTGAGGTCCTGCTCGCCTGGGAGATGAACGGGGAGCCCCTCCCCCGCATCCACGGCGCCCCGGTCCGCGTGATCGTCCCCGGCTACGTCGGCGCCCGCAGCGTCAAATGGGTCACCCGGGTCACGGTGCAGGACGCACCGTCGGACAACTACTTCCAGGCCGTCGCCTACCGACTCCTCCCAGCCGACGCCGACCCCTCCGCACCCCACCCCGATGGGTTCGCGCTCGGCGCGGCCGCGCTCAACGCCGACGTCCTCGTGCCCGACGACGACGCGACCGTCCCGGTCGGCCCCACCAGGGTCTGCGGCTACGCGTTCGCAGGCGACGACCGCGGCATCGCGCGTGTGGACGTCTCCACCAACGGCGGCGCCTCCTGGCGACAGGCCGAACTCGACACCAACCTCGGCCCCTGGGCCTGGCGGTTCTGGCACACCGAGCTGGACCTGCCTCGGGGTGACACCGAGGTCGTTGTCCGAGCGTGGGACACCTCCGCAGCCGCCATGCCCGAGGACCCCGCACATCTGTGGAATCCCAAGGGCTATGTCAACAACGCGTGGGCAAGGATCACCGTCCACGCCCGCTGATCGCTCCACGTGCTTCACCGCTGAGAGCGTCGGGGGAATGATCGCTGATAGCGGTGAAGCTGGTCTCACCCCGAACGCTGCTGCGCCGACATACCCAACTCGTTGCCCACCAGGAGCCGGTCGTCGGGGATCACCGCCACCCCCAGGATCTCGATCATCGCCTCCGGCTGCCAGAGCGCCGTGCAGCCGATCCCGGCCATCGCTGGGTAGACGGGGCCTGCGAGCTCCCGCCACACCCGTCCGATCTCCCGGCCGTGCGCCTGGTAGTCAGGGATGTCGGTCAAGTAAATGGTCAGGCTGACGAGATCGGCAGCCTCGCCGCCGACCTCGCGGACCGTCGTCAGCACGTTGCCGAACGCCTGGCGGAACTGCGCGACGATCCCGCCGGGCACGATCTGCATGTCGGCATCCAGGGCGGTCTGGCCTGCCAGGTGCAGCGTGTTGCCCACGAGCGTGCCGTGCGAGAACCCGCTCGGGCGGGGCAGCGATTTGGGGTTGACGGGGATCGGGGTCATCGGGGCTCCAGTCCGGCGAGTAGGGCGGGTGCGGCGGGTCCGGCGCTCACCCGTGGATCACCGACAACACGTGCTTGTCGACCGGGGGCCGCAGGGCTCGGTGGAGGGCGTCGAACAGCTCGCCCGCGGCGACGCCGTTCCAGCCGGGAGGGAGCAAGGTGAGCGGGATCCCCGGGTCCCGGTAGGGCAGCCTGCGCCAGGCCGTCAGCATCGGCACGTACGTGCGGAACGCGTCGAGCGGCAGCAGCGGATGCGCCAGAGCCCGCCGGGCCAGGCCCGAGTGCCGGTCGAGGAACTCGCCGTAGAGCGACGTGAGCTCGGTCAGGTTCCACCACTCCCGCACCTTGCCGCTCAGGTCACCGAACGCCAGGTGGCGGCCGGTGAAGATGTCGACGTACGCGGAGAGTCCCTGCCGGTGCAGGGCCCGGCAGGCCGCCGCCGACAGGTGCCCGGGCGCCACCCACACGCCCGCTGTCGCGGTCCCGAAGCCCAGGTTGGTCAGCACCGCGCGCAGCTCGTGGCGCTTCTGCCGTTCCGCCTCGGGGACGGAGAACACGACCACCGCCCACCCGTCGTCGGTGGTGCCGCGGTGGTGCTCGAAGATCCGGACGTCGCCCTCGGCGAGCAGTTCCAGGGCCTCCGCGGCGAGGGCGTAGCCCGCGACGGAACCGCGGCGCTCGCTCACGAGCACCCCGCGCCGCTTCAGGCGGAAGATCGACGACCGGACGGCCTGCGGGTCGACGCCGAGGTCGGCCATCAGGGCGACCACCGCGGCGATCGACAGCCAGTTGTCCTGTGCCCTGGCGTACATCCCGAACAGGGTGATGATCAGTGGCGAGGGCCGCCCGTCCTGCGGCCCCGCGTCACTCTGGGCTCCTGCCGTCACCGGCCCATCATCCTGCCGGATGGCGCGCGTCGACAGCCGCGACCCGAGCCGCACCGCGTCACGCAACGGGGACCTGCGCGCGCTCCGGCACCCACCGGACGTGGGCTGGACCATTTGCGTCGGCGGCGCGCAGCAGCGCCAGCCGCGGCGGGATCTTGTCAGTCCGGGCCGTCGGCGGCCTGCGCCGCCCCGCCCGGAACGGCAGCGGCCACTCCGCTCCCGGCCCGCCGTAGCCCTGCTCGGCCGCCGCCTGCAGCGTCCACTGCGGGTTGTACAGGTGCGGGCGCCCCAATGCGCACAGGTCGGCGCGGCCCGCGAGCAGGATCGAGTTCACGTCGTCGTAGGACGAGATCGCGCCGACGGCGATCACCTTGACCCCCGCCCGCGCGGCCACCTCGTGCCGGATCAGGTCGGCGAACGGCGTTTGGTACGACCGGCCGAACGCAGGCTTCTCGTCCTTGACCACCTGTCCGGACGAGACGTCGATCGCCGCCGCGCCGTGCTCGACGAACGCGCGGGCGATCTGCACGGCGTCGGTCGCGGTGTTGCCGTCGGGCGCCCAGTCGGTGGCCGAGATGCGGACGGTCACGGGGACGTGCGCGGGCACCGCGTCGACGACCGCGTCGAACACCTCCAACGGGAAGCGCAGCCGGTTCGCGACGGTGCCGCCATACCCGTCTGTCCGCCGGTTGGCCAGCGGCGAGAGGAACGAGGAGAGCAGGTAGCCGTGCGCCGCGTGCACCTCGATCAGGTCGAAGCCCGCCTCGACGCCCCGTAGGGCGGCCGCCACGAAGTCCGCGACCACCTGGTCCATCTCGGGCCGGGTCAGGGTGCGGGGGACGTGCCCGTCCGTCCCGTACGGGACCGCCGACGGGCCCACGACCTCCCAGTTCCCCTCGTCGAGTGGCTCGTCCATGCCCTCCCACATCAGCTTGGTCGAGCCCTTGCGGCCGGAGTGGCCCACCTGCAGCCCGATCTTGGCCGTCGTGGCGCTGTGCACGAAGTCGGTGATCCGGCGGTAGGCGGTGGCCTGCTCGTCGGTCCACAACCCGGTGCAGCCCAACGTGATCCGTGCCTCCGGGGAGACGCAGACCATCTCCGTCATCACCAGGCCCGCCCCCCCGAGGGCCTTCGAGCCGAGGTGGACCAGGTGGAAGTCGTCGGGCACGCCGTCGTGCGCGGAGTACATGTCCATCGGCGAGACGACGATGCGGTTCTTCAGCTCCAGCGGGCCGATCCGCACCGGCTGGAACATCGCGGGGGCGACGTCGGACTGCCCCTGCGAGCGGGCGAACTCGGCCTCGATCCGGTGGGCGAACTCCCCGTCGCGCTCCCGCAGGTTCTCGAACGTGATGCGGCGGGAGCGGGTGAGCAGGTTGAAGCAGAACTGGGCCGGGTCCTGGCGGGAGTACATGCCGATGTTCTCGAACCACTCGAGCGAGGCCTGCGCCGCCCGCTGCGTCGATTCGACGACGGGCTTGCGCTCGGTCTGGTAGGCGGCGAGCGCCTGGGGCACCCCGGCGTGTTCGTGCAGGCAGGCGGCGAGCGCGAGCGCGTCCTCCATGGCGAGCTTGGTGCCCGAGCCGATGGAGAAGTGGGCGGTGTGGGCGGCGTCCCCGACGAGTACGACGTTGCCGTCGTACCAGCGCTCGTTGCGGACGGTCGTGAAGTTCAGCCACTTCGAGTTGTTGGTGAGCACCTCGTGCCCGGCGAGCTCGTCGGCGAAGATCTCCCTGATCCGGGCGACCGCGTGCTCGTCGGACACCCCCGGCGGAAGCACCTCGTCCTCGGTCGCGGCGAAGCCCGCCCGGCGCCAGACGTCCTCGTGCATCTCGACGATGAACGTGGACCCGGTGGCGGAGAAGGGGTAGCCGTGGATCTGCATCGTGCCCCACTCCGTCAGCTTGACGAAGAACTGGAACGCCTCGAACACGCGGTCGGTGCCCAGCCAGATGTACTTGTTGCGGCGGCGGTCCAGGGACGGCCCGAAGACATCGGCAGCGGCGGACCGCACCCGGGACCCGAGGCCGTCCGAGGCGACGACCAGGTCGTAGGCCATCCGCAGCGTGTCCGCGTCGGGCGCCTCGGTGCCGTAGTGCACGACGACGCCGAGCTCGGCCACCCGCTGCTGCAGGATGTGCAGCAGGTCCTTGCGGGCCATCGCGGCGAACCCCTGGCCGCCGACGGTGAACGCGTGGCCGTCGAACACCACGTCGATGTCGGTCCAGCGGGCGAACCGGGCGGCCATCTGCGCGTAGACGACCGTGTCGGCGCTCTCGATGCCGCCGAGGGTCTCGTCGGAGAAGACGACGCCGAACCCGAACGTGTCGTCGGGGGCGTTGCGTTCGAAGACGGTGATGTCGTGGGTCGGGTCGAGCTGCTTCATCAGGGCGGCGAAGTAGAGGCCTCCGGGGCCGCCGCCTGCGATCGCGATCCTCAACGGGGGCTCCTCCCACCGGCGGCGGCAGGCTGGTCCGCCTGCTCGGCCACGACGATCTGGTGCAGTGCGAAGTGCTGCAGCTTGCCGCTGCTGTTGCGCGGCAGCCGGGGAAGGAAGCGCACGTCGCGCGGGTACTTGTAGGGCGCGATCTGCTGCTTGACGAAGTCCTGGATCTCCGCGGCCTTGGCCGGGTCGCCCACCACGCCGTCGCGCAGCACGACGAACGCGCAGACGATCGAGCCGCGCTGGGGGTCGGGCCGCGCGACGACCGCCGCCTCGACGACGTCGGGGTGCTCGTCGATCGCGGCCTCGACCTCGGGGGCGCCGATGTTGTACCCGGCCGAGACGATCATGTTGTCGGTGCGGGCGCGGTAGTGGAAGTAGCCATCCCCGTCCTTGACGAACGTGTCGCCGGTGACGTTCCAACCGTCGACGACGTAGGCCTTCTGCCGTTCGTCGGCGAGGTAGCGGCAGCCCACGGGCCCGATCACGGCGAGCCTGCCCTCGACGCCCGCGGGCACCTCCTCGCCCGTCGGGCCGAGGATCGTCGCGCGGTAGCCGGGCACGGGCTTGCCGGTGGCGCCGGGCCGGATGTCGGCCCCGGTCGCGGAGATGAAGATGTGCAGCATCTCAGTGGCGCCGATGCCGTCGACGACCTCGATGCCGATCTCGTCGCGCAGCTGCGCCCAGATGCCGGGCGGGATGTGCTCGCCCGCGCTGACCGCCGCCCGCAGACCGGCGAGCGCCTGCACCGTCCCGGACCGCAGGATCTGCTTGTACGCCGTGGGCGCCGTCGCGAGGACCGTCACCCCGACGCGTTCGACCAGCTCGGCGAGCGGGCCCGGGGCCACCGCCTCGGTGAGCAGCGAGCAGGCCCCGGCCCGCAGCGGGAACACGACGAGCATCCCCAGCCCGAACGTGAACGCGAACGGCGCCGTGCACGCGACGACGTCGGCAGGACCGAGCGCCAGCATCGCGCCGAACGTGTTGTCGATCGACAGGATGTCGCGGTGGAAGTGCATGGTGATCTTCGGGACGCCGGTGCTGCCCGAGGTCGGGCAGAAGAGCGCGACGTCGTCGGCCGCGGTCGGCACCGCGGTGAACCGCGTGGGCTTGCCTGCGCAGCGGGCGGTCAGATCGTCGGGTCCGGCCCCGCCGTAGGGCACGACCACGAGGTCGGGGGCCGTCGTGTCGCGCACCGCCGCGACGTCGTCGAGGAAGCGGCTGTCGACCAGCGCGAACCGCGGGCGGGTCTTCTCCACGATCGGCGTGAGCTCGCGGGCGCGCAGCGCGGCCATCGTCGTGACGACCACGCCGCCCGCCTTGAGGATCCCGAGCCAGGCCGCGACCGTCCAGGGGTTGTTGGGCGAACGCAGCAGCACCCGGTTGCCGGGGACGAGGCCGAGGTCGTCGACGAGGACGTGGGCGACCTGGTCGGCGCGGGCCTGCAGCAGGCCGTAGCTCCACACCTCGCCCGCCGGGGTGCGCAGGGCGGGGCGGTCCGGGCCGAACGCGGCCACCGGCCCGTCGATGAGCTCGGCGCCTGCGTTGAGCCGCTCGGGGTAGCGCAGGGCGTCGGTGGTGAACTCCAGCGTCGGCCACAGGTCGTCCGGGGGCAGGTTGTCCCGCGCGAACGTGTCGACGTGCGCGGACGGTGAGAGGTCCATCGGGGTCCTTCCGGGCCGGTCAGGCGGTGCGGATCAGGCAGCGCGGATCAGGCGGCGCGGATCAGGCCTTCCTGGACGACGGTCGCCAGGAGCTGCCGGTCGCGGGTGAGGAAGCGGCCGGTCCCGAGCCCGCGGCCCGCTCCCGCCGCCGCGGCGGCCTGGACGTAGAGCAGCCAGTCGTCGACCTCGCCGGGGCGCGGCGCGCGCGCGAACCACATGGCGTGGTCGAGGCTGGCGGTGCCGAGCCCGGGACGGGCCCAGGCCAGCCCCAGCACCCGCAGCACCGGTTCGAGGATCGTGTAGTCGCAGACGTAGGCGAGCGCGGCGAGGTCGCGCTGCGGGGCGGTCAGCCCGTCGACGGGCCGCAGCGCGTCGAACGGCTTGACCCACACGGCCTGGTGCGGGGCCCGTTCGCCCTCGACGGCGAGGTACACCGGCCCCGGCACGTGGCGCATGTCGAAGCCGCGCCCGGCCGACCAATAGGCCTTCGACCCGTCGGTCATCGTGCCGCCGTGGCGGCCTGCCAGGTAGGACGCGGCGTCGGGCAGGTCCTCCGGGTCGGGCAGGTCCTGCGCGTCGGGCCGGTCCGGGTCGAACGGGCTCGCGGCGAGCCCCGGGTCCCAGGTCGCGCCCGCCTCCCCGGCCGCGAAGCCCGCCAGACCGATGTAGACGACCTTGCCACCCTGGTAGGCGCGGACGTGGCGGTTGCTGTAGCCCCGGCCGTCGCGGACCAACTCGACCTCGTAGCGCACCTCGGCCCCGACGTCGACGGGCCGCAGGAAGTAGGAGTGCGTCGAGTGCAGCGTCTTGCCGTCGGTGACCGAGCGCATCGCGGCGGCCGCCCCCTGCGCGACGAGGTCGCCGCCGTAGGACTTGGGCCACGGGCAGTCCTGGGTGGTCGCGGTGAAGGCGACGTCGAGGTGCTGCGGCGCGCACGGGGTCAACGTCACCGCGGCGGCGAAGATCGCCGAGCTGGGCCGGACGGCGGCGTCCTGGGTCACGCCCGGTTCACCCAGTCCCGCAGGTCGTCGTCGGGCACGTCGGCGAGGTTGACGACGATGTTGTCCGGCGTGCGCGTCGTCATCCAGGTCAGCGGCCGGTTGCGGTCCAGGTTGCACTCGACGTGGGGCAGGTGCGGGGGCACGAAGACCCAGTCGCCCTCGGACATGTCGAGGTAGTCGGCGAACTGCGGGCCGAAGTAGATCCGCGCCCGGCCCGAGAGGACGTACCCCCCGGTCTCGGCCGCCCCGTGGTGGTGCGGGACCGAGCGGTAGCCCGGGTCGTTGTGCACCTTCCCGAACCACAGTCGGGTCGCCGGGGTGTGCTGGATGCTGACCCCGGAGATCCTGGTCGCGCCGCCGGACTGGCCGGTGGTGTCCGGCTCGCGGCCCGCCCGCGTGACGACGGGGACGACGAGGCCGCCTGCGGTGGCGGGGGACGCGGCGGCGTCGGTGGGGCGGTGGCGGCTCAGGTCGGGCTCCGGGGTCGGCATCGGTCGGCTCCCTGTCGGTGTCATGAGTTCGGAGTCATGAGTTCGGTGTCATGGGTTCGGGGTCATGAGTTCGGAGTCAGCGGGTCGGGGTCACGCGGTGGGCACGGTGCCGCCCTCGGCGGGGGCGTGGACGGCCTGGCGGGGCCGCAGCACGGAGGTGCGCAGGACCGGGTAGGCGATCAGCACGATCACGAGGGCGACCAGGAACCCGAGCGGGAAGACCCCCGTCTCCTGCACGAGGTCGCCGACGACGGCGGCCACGACCACCGACACCACCCCGGCCCAGTTGACCGACTCGGCCTCGTCGTGGACCGCGACCTGCCGCCTACGGACGATGAAGAAGTCGGCGATGATGACGGCGGCCAGCGAGGTGGTGGTGACGCCGAGCACGCCGAGGTAGCTGTTGATCAGCCCGAGGATGTTGCCCGCGACCATCAGCAGCCCGATGACATTGCCGATCACGACCATCGTCACGCGGCCCGGGGTCCGGGCGAGCAGCCCATCCGCCAGGTTCGACAGGGCCAGCGAGCCGCTGTAGGTGTTGAGCACCTGGGCCTTGACCTGCGCGACGTACATGAGCAGAAAGCCGAAGCCGCCCGCCAGGACCACGAAGAACGCGCCGGTGTTGTTGGCGATCATCCAGGTGACCTTGTCCGCGACCGTGGCGCCGGTCTGCGTGGCCGCGACGGCCGGGTTAGCACCCAGGAACGCCGCCACGGCGCCGGAGCCCGCGTGGATGATCACGGTGCCCAGCACGACGACGACCACGTCGATCATGATCGAGCCGCCGACCGCGAGCACCCCGACGTCGCGCGTCGTGCGGGCGTAGCGGGCGAAGTCGGCGTCGACGAGGGCGAGCGCGCCCGCCGACCCGGCCAGGATGGCAACGACCGCGCCGAAGCGCGCCACGCCGCCGCTGTAGCCGGGGACCACCGGGCCTGCGGCGAACAGCGCCCCGACCGACGCGCCGCTCTGCACCACCGCGATGACGGCCAACACAATCGTCAGCGCGACGAACGCGACCAGCAGCACCGTCGAGGTCCGCTGCACCACGGTGAGGCCGAAGATCGTAAGCAGGATCCAGGCCACCGTGAGCACGCCGTAGATCAGGATCGCGTTGCCGACGTTCGGCGACCAGCCCAGCATGAACAGGGTGCCGTAGTAGAGCAGGGCGTTCTCCAGGGCGAGGAAGCCGAGGATCATGAACGCGAAGATCAGCGAGGCGAGCACCGAGCCCTTGACGCCGAGACCGTAGAACCGGGCCGTGACGGTGCTGGACGTGCCCGACACGTGCGCCACGTGCCCGACCAGCCAGCCCAGCGCGCCGCCGAACGCGGCGACGACGACGCCGGCGACGATGCCCCACCAGACACCCGCGATGAGCGTCACGCCGCCGCCGATCGCGAGCTGGACCAGCGTCGACGCGATGCCCGCAGTGTTGGTCATCAGGCCCCACCCGCTGCGCCGCTCCGACTCGGGGACCGGAGTGAGGGCGTGGTCCTCCATCTGGGAGCGCAGCGGCCGCGCCGGGGAACGTTCCGCGGAGTCCATGTTTCGGTCCTTCCGATGTCGCGGCACGAGGGGACAGCAGAACCGTACGGAGACCGCGGCCGGGCCACGAGCCATTCTGCGCACCACTTATCCACCCTCGACAACGCATCGGGAATGCCTGCCCGGGATGCGTTGACAGGCGCGGCAGGCGTCCTCTTCACTGCTGCGGCACCCGCCCCCTGGCCGTTCTCCCACCCCGAGGTCGCCGTTCCCATGACAATCGTGCCGAGCGCTTTCTCCCACGTCGGTGTCACCGTGCCGGATCTGCCCGCGGCCATGCGCTGGTACCAGGACGTGCTGGGGATGTACCTGCTGAGCGGGCCCATCGAGGTCGTCGAGGACGACTCGGAGATCGGTCGGGCCGCCGCCTCGATCTACGGCGTGGGGTTCTCCCGATTCAGTTTCGCCCATCTGTGCCACGCCGACGGGTCCGGGCTCGAACTGTTCCATTTCGCGCACCCGGCCACCCGTGCCCGGCCGGAGAACTTCGAGTTCTGGATGACCGGGATCAACCATTTCTCCGTGACGTATCCGGATATCGAGGAGCTGGCGCGCAAAATCGAGGCAGGTGGGGGACGGCTGCGCGCGAAGCCGGTGGTGCTGGACCCGGTCAACGGCTACGCGGTGGCCTACTGCCAGGACCCCTGGGGCACCGTGATCGAGCTCTGCTCGCACCCGTACGCGCAGATGTGGAGCTGACCCCGCCCGACGGCCGGGACGGATGATCGTCCCGGCCGCGGAAGGTCAGCGGCGGCGGCGCGCAAGCAGGGCGTCGGCGACGAGGAAGCCGGACGCGCCGCCCAGCCCCGGCCCCGGGTGGGTCGAGGCCCCGATGTGCCACAGCCCGGGCACCGGCGTTGCGTGCCGTCCGGCCGAGGGCAGCGGCCGCCACAGGAGGTTCTGGTCCAGCTCGGCCGAGCCGCCGTAGGGGTCGCCCTCGATCGCGTTGGGGTTGCGGGCGGCGAGGTCGGCCGGGGTGAGGACGTCGGTCCCGACGACGAGGTCGCGCAAGCCGGGCGCGTGGGCGGCGACGCGGTCGAGCGCGCGCTCCGCGTAGGCCCGGCCCAGCTCGGGCGTCCACTCGCCGGGGCCGACGTCGATGGCGTCGGCCGCGTCGCCCACCGGACGGCGCGGCACCTCCTGCAGCTGCAGCCACAGCGTCGCCCCGCCCGCGGGAGCCCGCGAGGGGTCGAGCACGTGCTGCTGGCCGACGACGACGGTCGGCCTGCGCGGGAGCAGGCCCGCCTCGGCCTCCGCGCAGGCGATGCCGGTGGACGGGGAGCCGTCCGAGAGGTGCACCAGCGGGACCGCGCCCAACGCGGGGTCGCGCCACGGCACCGGACCCGACAGCGCGACGTGCACCTGCATCGCCGCCCGGCCCGGCCGGTACGCCCTGGCCTCGTCGACCACCCGCTGCGGCACCGCCCCGGCGGGCAGCAGCTCGGTGTACAGGGCGGCGGGCGCCACCGACGCCAGCACCTGTGACGCCCGCACCGACCAGCCGTTTCCCTCGACGCCCACCGCGTGGCCCCCCTGCAGGAGGATGCGCTCGGCCCGGTGCCCCAGGCGCACGTCGACCCCGCGTTCGGCCAGCAGCGCCCGCCACGCGTCGACGAACCGGCCCGCGCCGCCGACGGCCACCGGCAGCCCGGCCGCGTGCATGGTCGCCGCGAAGACCGGCACCATCACCCCGCCCGACGCGGCGTCCGGGGTGAGGCCCGCGTGCAGCAGCCACGGCGCCCACAGCCGGTCGACCTCCGAGCCGACGAAGTGGTTCCGCATCCAGGAGCGGCCGCTGGTCACTGCGTCGCGCACGTACGTCTGCACCCCGCGCCGCCCGGCCGAGCGCAGCAGCCCGGCCAGCGGCTTGACCACCGCCCGCGACCGCAGCTCCGACGACAGCAGCGCGCCCACCGACCCGGCATCGCGGAAGAAGCCGTCGATCATCGCCCGGTAGGCGTCGCGGTCGGGCTGGTGCGCGAACCCCTTCACCGTCTCCTCGACGTCGCGGTAGGCGATCGCCGCGGACCCGTCGTCGGCCACGGTCGCGGTCAGCGGGCCGTCGGTGTTGGCGTACTCCAGCCCGAGCCGGTGCAGGTCGGGGCCCAGCTCCGCGTACGCCGGGCCGGAGACGAACAGCGGGTGCCACGACGACCAGGTGTCGTGCACGTAGCCCGGCGCCGTCCGCTCGCCGCTGCCGATGAACCCGCCGAGCTCGTCGGCGGCGTCCACCAGCACCACGGACTGCCCCGCGCCCGCCAGCCGGGCCGCCGCGATCATCCCGTTGATCCCGGCCCCGACCACCACGGCGTCCGGTACGCCTGCACCGGTCATGTTCGCGCCTGTCACGTCGGCTCCTGTCACGTCAGTGCCCCCGGAACGCCTCGGCGAGCCACCACGAGGGCTCGTCCGAGCGCACCTTGGCGTCGAGCAGCAGGGGCCGGTCACGGGGACCGTCGAGCCACTCGCGCAGGATCTTCAGGTCCGCCGTCGACCGGACGACGGCGCCGTCGCAGCCGTAGCCGCGGGCGATGGCGGCGAGGTCGGTGTCGGGGAAGCGGACCGCGGTGTGGTCGGCGCCCTCGAAGTGGTGGAACTCGGCGCCGTAGCCGGCGTCGTCGTAGACCACGACGACCATGTCGAGCCCCAGCCGCACCACCGTCTCCAGCTCGGAGATCCCCATGAGGAACCCGCCGTCCCCGCAGGCCGCGACGGTCAGCCGGTCCGGCCGGGCCAGCGCGGCCCCGACCGCGGTCGCCAGGCCCAGCCCGACGGACTGGAAGCTCTGGGTGAAGCAGAACGCGGCCTCGTCGGGCACGGCCAGGTAGCTCGCCGGGTAGCCCATGAAGTTGCCGGAGTCGACGGCGACGGTGCGCTCGGCGGGCAGCAGCTCGTCGAGCGCCGCGGAGAGCACGCGCGGGTCGATCCGCGTCCCCGCGACCTCCACGGGCGAGCCCGGGCGGGCCTCGGCGGCCAGCCGCGCGGCGACCTGCGCGGTCCGGTAGCCCGCGGACGAGCCCGGGCACGCCTCCAGCACGTCGCGCGCCGTCGCGGCCACGTCGCCGAGCACGCCGAGCGCGACCGGCCGCTGCCCACCCAGGGCCTCGGGGGTGTCGTCGACCTGGACGAGCGTGGCGTCGCCGAGCAACTCGCCGTGCCGCGTCGTCCACGCCGTCAGCGACGCGCCCCACGCGACGACCAGGTCCGCCCCGCTGATCAGCTCGGCCGCGAGCGGCGTCGAGAACCCGCCGGAGATCCCCAACGCCCAGGGGTGCCCGGTGAACAGGCCGTGCGCGACGGCGGAGGTCGCCAGCAGCGCGCCGCACCGGTCGGCCAGCGCATCAAGCTCGGGCCGCGCGCCCCGGGCCCCGCGCCCCGCGACGAACACCGGGCGCCGCGCCGCGTCCAGCAACCGGACGAGCGCGGCCACCGACTCCACGTCCGGCCGGGGCGGGCGCCACGTCGTCCGGGCCGGGGCGGGGGTGTCCGCGGCGACGGCGGCCTGGACGTCGAGCGGGAGGTTGAGGACGACGGTGCGCCGCTGGTCGCGGCAGGTCGCGTAGGCGCGCACGACGTCGGCCGCGGCGGAGGCGGGAGAGTGCACGCGCTCGGCGACGGCGCCGACCCCGCGCACCACCGCGTCCTGGTCGATCCGGAAGTTGGACCGGACGTCGGCGGCCCGGATGTCGGCGGTCAGCACGAGCAGCGGGGTGCGGCTCTTCGCGGCCTCGGCGATGCCGGTGAGGGCGTTGGTGAGGCCGCAGCCCTGGTGCAGGGTCACGACGCCGACCTCGCCGGAGGTGCGGGCGTAGGCGTCGGCCATCGTCGTCGCGCCGCCTTCGTGCCGGGCCGCGGTGTAGGCGACCCCGGCGGCGCGCAGTGCGTTGGTCACGTGGAAGTTGCCGCTCCCGACGACGCCGAACGCCCGTCCGACGCCCAGCCCGGCCAGCAGCGTCCCGACCTGCTCCGCGACGGTGGCGGGTGCCGTCACCTCTCCACCAGCGCCAGCACGCGGGCCGGGCTGCCCGACCCGCCGACGATGGGCAGCGGGCACACCACCAGCACGGCCCCGGTCGCGGGGAGCCTGGCCAGGTTGCGCAGGCTGGTCAGGCCCCACTTGCCCGCGCCCATGAGGAAGTGGTGGCAGGAGAACGGCGGGTCGAAGCCCGCCGCGGCGCCTGCGTCGGTCCCGACCGTTTCGACGCCGAACCCGGTCAACGGCGACTCCTGGGCGATCCACCGCGCGCACGCCGTCGTGACGCCCGGCGTGTGCGGGCCCGCGTCGTCGGCGTTCATGAACTCCTCCTGGGTGTGCCCGTGGGCCTCCCACCCGGTGCGGTACAGCAGCCAGCCGCCGTCCGGGAGGGGGCCGTGCTCGGCCTGCCACGCCTGGAGGTGTTCGACGTCGAGCAGGAAGTCGGCGTCCTTCTCGACCTCGGCCGACATGTCGATCACGGCGACCGGCGCGACCAGCGTGCGCATCGGCACCTGCGCGACGTCGGGCCCGTCTTTGCCGGTGACCCAGTGGTTGGGGGCGTCGAGGTGGGTGCCGGTGTGCTCGCCGGTGTGGATGTCGTTCCAGTACCAGGCGGGCCCGCGGTCGTCGTAGCGGGAGAGCTCTTCGAGCCGGAACCGCGAAGTGTTGGCGAATGGCTCGGGCAGCATCAGGATCGGCGTCGACTCCTGCAGCGGGGTCGTCAGGTCCACCACCTCGACGGCGCCGGATCCCATCGCGTCGGCGAGCGCAGTGAGGACGGCCATGGCATCTCCTCGGGAAGAGCGGGTTTCCGCCCAGCATGTCGCGTCGGCGCGCGCGGGACCATCCGCTGCGCGACGGCGCTGTCCACCAGGCGCCGCCTGCCGCGGTCCCCGACGTTGCTGGGCCGCGCTCAGCCGCGCAGCGTCGCCGACGGGGCCCGGCCGTACGCGGCGCGGTAACTGACCGCGAACCGGCCGAGGTGGCCGAAGCCCCATGCGCTCGCGACGTCGGACACCGTCGTCGCCATCGGGTCGGCCTGGCCGAGCTCCCGGTGCGCCCCGGCGAGCCGGATCGTGCGAAGCCGCTCGGTTGGCGTCGTGCCGAGGTAGCGGCGGAACCCGGCCTGCAGGGCCCGCACCGACAGACCCACGGCCGCCGCGGCCTCGTCCACGGTGACCGCCTCCCGCGCATGCGCCTCGAGGTAGCGCTCCGCCTGCCGGATCAGCCGGGGCGCGGCGTAGAGGTTCGGCCCGTCGAACAGCAGCGGGGCGTGGTGTGGCTGGGCGAGCAGGAACTGCCCGGTGACCAGGTCCTCGACCCGGGTGACCAGCGGGCCGGGCCCGGCACCCAGCACCTCGCGCGCGAGGTCGACCGCGGCCACGAATGCCTGCCCGGCGGGCGTGCGCAGGTCCAGCAGCGGGGCAAGGCGCAGCGGGGTGCGCCGGTCACAGCCGGTCATCGCGGCCCAGCGGCGTTCGAGCCGGGCCCGGTCCAGGCGGACGAGCAGCTGCGCGGCCCCGGGTTCGCGCACCATGTCGCTGGGCTCGTCCGGATCGGGCACGCTCGCGATGCCCGGCGTCGAGACCAGCTCCCGGCCCCCGACCCGCAGGATCGACCGCCCGGCCAGCGGGAGGTGCACGAGGACGAAGCGGCGGAAGGGGTGCGGGCGCAGCCGGACCGCGCCCCCGTAGTCGAGCCAGCTCAGGCCCACCGTGTCGCCCGCGACGGCGTTGAACCGGATCTCACGGGCCCGGGCGCGGCCGATCGGGTCGAGCCGGTGCTCGCAGAACGTCGTGCCGATGCGGGCGCGCGCCTCGTCGAGGTCGTTGGTGGTGAGGACGCGGTGCGCGCCCAGCATCTCCGGCGTCACGGCGCCTCCCCAGGTTGATCACGTCATCGTGACAGCCCGTGAACATAGCGGCTCGCTGACGCTCGTTACAAACACGCAAAATCAACCGGGGCCGGGTCGGGTCGTCGTGATCGGCCTGGTCCTGCCGATACAGGCCCGCGACGCTTGGTGGTGCACCCCTGGGAAACCGAAGATGCGGACCGCGGAAATCCCGAATCAGCCCCGGTGCGGGCCGGGGACCGAGCGGGACCACAGGAGTCCCTCGACGCCGTCCAGGAAGGTCGCGCCGACAACCTCAGGATCGGACAGGCAGCCTGCCGCCATCGCACCGTCGCGCAACATGACGAAGTGCCGACCGGCCGGTTCGGCGGAGCGGTCCCCGATCTGTCCGAACAGGTCGGTCACGGCGTCCAGAAACCACTCGCGATGAGCGAGGACCCACTGCGCCGCGGCCACGTCACGAAGGAGCGCTGACCTGGACCCGCACGCGGAGGGGAAGCTCCCTCCCGATACTCCGCGGTTCAGTAGAAGGCAAGCGATTCCACCCCGACTCCCGCGGCGATGGTCCGATCGACGACAGTCTTGTCCAGGTCGAGCACGCTCAACGACCCGTCGCCCTGGTTGCCGATGACGGCGGTGCGGCCGTCCGGGGTGAAGGCCATGTCCATCGGGTTGTGCCCGACAGCCACGGTGCGCTGGTCGGTGAGGTCGCCGGAGAGCACAGTGGCGAGGTCGCCGTCGAGGCTGGTCACGACGAGTCGCCGCCCGTCGGGGCTGTAGCGGGCGATCTGCGCAGGCTCCCGGTGGCCTTCCAGCCGAATCGTGCCGCGAATCGTGTCGGTCGTGGTGTCGAGCAGGTGCAGCGCGGGGACCTCGGCGTCGACGAGCACGATGGTGGACCCGTCCGGGGAGAGCGCAAGTCCGGCCAGCCCGTGTGGCGCGGTCACCTCCGCCGTCCGGCGCCGCTGAGCCAAGTCGGCCACGGTGACGGTCGCGTCCTCTTCGTTCTCCGTGTAGAGCTTCGAGCCGTCGGGCAGGATCTCGATACGGTGGGCGTTGCTGGATCCGACGTCGATGACGGCGCGGTGCTCCCCACTGCGCGGGTCGAGTTCGAGCACGACCCCGCTGTTCTCGCAGACGCAGTACAGAGCGCCGTCCACGCCCCACCGCAGCCCGTGCGGCGCGAAGTACGGCGCGACGTCGATGTCGCCGATATGCCGACGCCGCACCAGGTCGATCATCGCGACCTGCTGGCCCGGGTGGGGATTGTCGCCATGGCGGCCGTCCCCGTAGATCGGGGCGTAGGCCACGGTGTGGTCGGGCGAGATCGCGAGCTCGTGGACTCTGGGCGCGAACCCCGTGAGGACCTGGACGGTCCCATAGGTGTGGGGATCCAGGAACAGGATCTGGTTGCCCACCTTGTCCACGGCGATCAGCCCGGTGGTCCCGGTGGGGAAGTTCGGGTCGGGTCGGCTGGTCATGGGGTGATCTCCTGAACGGTGTCGTGGCGGGTAAGGGTTTCGCGGGCGGCCCGGAGCGCGAGTGCGGCGACGAGGGCGACGAGGGCGGGCAGCGGTGTCGCCCACCGTGCGTGGGCGAGCAACAGCGATGCGATGAGGGCGCCCAGCACGAGCGCCAGCAGCTGGCGCAACACGACCAGCTGGGAGCGGTCTCGACCGCTCGCTGCCGCGGCGACCGCGGTCGTCAGCGTTCCGGTCATGTAGGTCGTCGCGTCGCCCACGCGCAGCGCGATAGCGCTCTGGCCGCCCATCGCGGTGGCGGTGAGTACGAGCAGCACGAGCGCGAGGGGGGCGGACGGGAAGGCCCCGCTCGCGATCCAGACGGTCGCCGCGGCCGTGAGGACGACCAGTTCGCAGACCAGGGGCACCGCGATCGCGGTGGGACGGTGGCGCCAGACGAACGACCACGCGGCGACGCCGAGGGCGAAGCCCCCGACCGCCAGCGCAGGCGGCACCAGCGCTGCGTACGCGCCCTCGCCTGCTGCCCGGCCGACGCTGACGAGGTTCCCGGTGGCGACGCCTGCATAGGTCCCGGCGAGCGAGGTGATCGCCCACAGGTCCACCGCGCCTGCGCAGGTGGCCATGAGCAGCGCCGTGGTCACCGCCAATGCTCGGGACGGCGCCGGATGCTCGGCGTTCGCGACCGTGCTCATCTCAGACCACTCCCGGCGACGAAGCGCTGCTCGATGCGGCCGAGTCCTTCGATGGTGCTGCTCAGGACGTCCCCCGGAGCGAGGAAGACCTCCGGGTTGCGCCGGTGCCCCGTGCCGCCCGGGGTACCGGTGAACAGCAGGTCCCCGGGGAACAGTGGAACGGCCGCCGACACGGTGGCGATGAGCGCGTCCACTCCCTGGACCATGCCTGCGGTCCGGTCGCTCTGGACCACCTCGCCATTGCGCATACAGCAGATCGCGAGGTCGGCCGGATCGTCGATCTCGTCCACGGTGGTCAGCCACGGACCGGTGGGCCCGAACCCGGGCCGGGACTTGGCCAGGGAGAACTGCGGCAGTTCACCCTCGAACTGGCTCGCGCGCTCGGCGAGGTCCTGGCCCACCATCAGCCCCGCGACGTACGACCAGGCCTGCTCAGCCGGGACGCGGAACGCGTGTCGGCTGAGCACCGCCACCATCTCGACCTCCCAGTCCACCGTGGTGGTGGGCAGCTCGACGGTGGCCTGAGGGCCCACGACGCACGGCGGCAACTTGGAGAAGAACGACGGGTTGCGGCCCTTGGCCTCGACCGCGTGCGCGGCGTAGTTGACGCCGACGGCGAGGATCTGACGAGGGCGCGGCACCGGAGCGTCGAGCTGGTTCCGGTCGAGTCGGTGGGTCGGTGCGACGGAGGCGGTGCCGAACCACCGGCTGAACTGTCCCCAGTGCTCGAACACGGTCATCGGGTCGGGCCCGAACCGGCCCCCGCTGGCTGCCGCGACGTCCGCGACCGCCACCGACTCGGCGGTGTCCACGGCGGTGTCGTCGTCCACTGTGACGAGGAGGACCCGTCCGGCGTGCTGGGCGAGACGCATGCTCGCCTCCTTTCGTTTCAAGACGCAAGCGGATCGTGCGGAGGGCGACGCGGCGGAAGCGAACGTGCCGGCTCAGCTGGTCAGCGATCACCTGCGACGCGACTGGCGCGGTAAGGCGCGAAGAACTCGGTGATCGCCGCGAGGGTGGCCTCGGGGGCCTCCTCGGCCGGGAAGTGTCCACAGTCGTCGAAGACGATGCTGCGCACGTCGGAGGCAACCGGGTCGATGGTCTGCTCGACAGTGGCTCCGGTGGACTGCGCACCCGCGATGGTCAGGATCGGCAGGGTCAAAGGCGACGCCGCCCGCTTCGCGTTCTGGGCAATGTCCTCGTCGATGGCGCGGTAGAACCCGAAGCAGGCGCGCAGAGCCTCCGGGCTGCGGGCGATGGACTCGACGTAGTGCGCGATGGCCGTCTCCGCCAACGGGTGCACGGTCTTGTTCGCGAACTGCCAGCGGAAGAACATGTCCTCACGGCCTGCGACGAGTTGCTCGTTGAGTCCTTCCAAACGGTTGAACATGAAGTGCCAAAGGCGGCCGACGACGGCCTGTGGGGCGAAAACCGGCGGCGAGGGCGCGAGACCCGGTATGACGGCCTCGGCGAGCACGAGGCGCTCGATCCGCTCGGGGTGATCGGCGGCGAGGGCGTAGCCGGTCCACATGCCGACGTCGTGGCCGAACATCGCGAACCGCTCGTGGCCCAGCGCCGCCATCAGCGCGACCATGTCCGCGGCCAACGTGGCGAGGTCATATCCGTCGGCGGGCTTGTCGGAGAGCCCGACCCCGCGGGGGTCGGGGGCGATCACCGTGTAGTCCCGCGCCAGGGCGGGCATGATCAATCGCCAGGCGTACCAGGTCTGGGGCCAGCCCGCCAGCAGCAGCAGCGGCGGCCCGTCGCCGCCGACGACCGCGTGCATGTGCAGGTCGTCACCAATAGTGACCATGCGGCTGGCGAAGACGTCGGTGAAGCCGTCCGGCAGGCCTGGCGTCGCTTCGGCCGAACCGGGTCCGGACGGGACGGGCAGGGCGTTGACGTTGGCAGACATCGAATTCCTCTCGAAGAGTTGGAGAATCACGTGATCGTGGTGTTGTGGGGATTCGGATCGGTCGTGAACCTGCGTGATCTCCCGCGAGGTCGCTCGACAGGGCTACTGCGCCGCCAACGCCGTCCGGGCGCCCGAGAAGATCGAGCGCTCGCCGCGGCTGCGGCGCCCCCGGGCGGTCACGATGGTGCCGACCAGCCCACCGAAGATCGACACATTGCTCAGGAACTCGATCCGTTCATGGGCGCGGACGCTTCGGTCTGACTGTTCCCAGAACCGGTGACCGGCGATCGTCGTCGGAATCAGCGAGGCGGCGAGCACGGTGGCGGCGAGACGGGGCGCCTTGCCTGCGGTCAAGAAAACGGCTGCCACGACCTGGCCGATGCCGTTCGCTCGCACGACCGCCTCCGTCGGCGGGAACCAGGGCAGGGAGGCACTCAGTGGCCGTGTCACGAATTCGGCGTCGGCGACCATCGCCGAAGGATCGAGTACGGCGCGCGACCCGCCGTACAGGAACAGGGAGGCGAGGCATCCGCGTGACAGCGATGTGGCGAGGTGGATCATGGACGAGACTCCTGTCGGGCCTGGTGCCGAGCACTGGTGAGCGGCAGCGCGGGTGACCGGCGCCGTCATGGCGTGGTCGGGGACTGTGGTGTTCGCGGCGGGTCTTCGGCGTGCGCGTACTCATAGCTGTGGTCGTTGATCTCGATGGCGTTGCCCCAGGGATCCGCGCAGTAGCAGAGCGCATACCGGCTGGACGGGTGATGGACGGCGGTCCGTTGCCGCCCGCCCGCGGCGACGATCCGATCGATCAGGGCGACGATGTCGCGGCTGACGACGCACAGGTGAAAGAACCCCGGGCGGGTGTAGTCCCAGTCGGACGGCTCTGCGGTGGCGGGGGTCAGGAACTGGAACAGTTCGAGGCCGACGTTGTTGCCTGCCGAGAGGTGCGCCTGCCGCATCGCCTGCCACCGGGGCCCGTAGATGTCGCGGGCGAGCGGTGCGTTCAGGCTGGATTCGTCGACGGTGAAGGGTCCGCGCAGAACGGTGAAGCCGAGGGTGTCGCGGTACCAGGCGACGGCGGCGTCGATGTCGGGCACGGACACGCCGATGTGACTGACGGGTGTGAGCAGGAACGGCGGCACCGGTGATCCGTGGACGCCCGACCTGCGCCCGGCGCTCACCGCCGCACCCGGGCGACGCCCAACCCGACGAGAACCACGACGAACACCCCGGCGAACCAGGCGACAGCGGTTGTCGGCGCGACGAACCGGACGGCGACGCCCACGCCGACGACCGGCACCGCGATGCCCGCGTAGGCGATGAGGAACAACCCGGCGAGCGCTTCCCCGCGCGCGCCTTCCCTGGCCGTCGTGACGACCGCTCCGACCGCAGCCTTGAACAGCAACCCGGCGCCCGCGCCTGCCGCCGCACCGCCGACGAGGAACACCGCGAGTGACGTCGCATTCATCCCGATGGCGACCAGGACCAGGCCGATCGCCTCTGCTCCGACCCCGGCGAGGAAACGCATCCGGTCAGACCACGAGGTCGTGGCGGCCTGTGCTGCCGACGCCGCGAAGAACACCAGGAACGCGACGAACCCGGCCAGCAGCCTGCTCGGGTGGTGCAGGGCACCGATCACGAATCCGGGAGCCAACGACGTGAACAGCCCGAACACCGCGAAGGCGGCGAACGCCGCGGCCCCCGCGAGCAGGAACCCGAGCGGGTCCGACGTGCCCGACGACACTCGCTGCGGGTACCACCGCGGCCATTGCTCGCGGGGCAGCCGCGCCGTCTCCGGTGACCACCACAGCGCAACGAGTGTGGCCAGGAGCAGGACGCCGAACACCACGTACGTCACGACGAGCGGCGCGCCGAACCAGTCGGCGAGGGCGCCCGCGACCAGCGAACCCGCTCCGAGCCCGATGAGGTTCGCGGCCCCGGAAACCAGTTGGAACCGGCCGTCGCCGTCGCCCGGGCGACTCGCGCGGTGCAGATCGGCGAGGTAGGCGGTCGCGGTGCCGGTGGCGGCGCCGATGCCGATCCCGCTGATCAACCGGCCGACGATGAGGCCGGGAAGGTTCGGCCAAAGGATGAACACGGCGGCCGAGACCAGTTCGATGCCGACCGCGCCGAGCAGGATCGGTCGGCGTCCTATCCAGTCCGAGACGTGGCCTGCCAGCAGCAGACTCGCAATCACCCCGACCGCGTAGACCCCGAAGACGATGGTCACGACGAAGGGCGAGAACCCGTCCCGCAGCTGGTAGAGCGGGTAGAGCGGGGTGGGCACGGTGGAGTAGCCCATGATGACGAAAAAGGTCGCGGCGACCAACCACAGTGCGACCTCGTGCCGGGCGGACCGGGTGGCAGGCGGGGCGGTGGTCACAGCGCACGCACCTTGGTGACCGTGGGCCAGGGCGCAGGGTCCAGGGCGGTGGTGCGCGGTGTCTCGATCGGGTTCACGGCGGTCTCCGTCATCAGAATTGCAGCGCTTGCTGTGTCTGGTTGAACGGTGGCCCCAACGCGATATCTGCCCGAGAATCCATGCATCGACGTGGTTTGTGCTATCCATTCCTGCATGGCTGACGCCGACGCTCGTGCCGACGACCCCGTCGCGCTGGCCCGGGTGTTCCTCGCGGTCTACCGAGAAGGGAGCGCGGGCACCGCTGGTCGAGAGCTCGGGCTTTCGCAATCGACGGTGAGCCGACAGATCGCAGCCCTTGAGTCCCGACTCGGGACTCCGCTGTTCGTGCGCAGACCCCACGGGTTCGAGCCCACGCCCGCAGGCCACCGGCTGGCCACCCGCATCGAGGGCCCGGTCAGCGCGGTGGTGCGCGAGATCGGAGCGGCGCGGCGCATCGCGAGACCGATCACGGTCGGTTCCTCGGCTGACCTGCTCGCCTCGATCGCGGTGCCGGCGTTGGTACCGCTGATCGCGGACGGCACGGCCATCACCTTGCGTCCCGGGCTTCCCGACGAGCTCGCTCCCGCAGCCATGGCAGGCGAGCTCGACGTACTGGTGCTGCCCAGCCTGCCTGCGCGCATCGCCAGACGCTTTCAGATCACCCCGCTGCTGAAGGAGACGTTCCTCCTGGTAGCGGCGCCGAGGTGGGCGGCAGGGCTGCCCGCCGAGCGCTCAGCGCGGTGGGCGGCGGTCCGTCGAACCGTGCCCTTCCTCGCCCTTGGGAACCCACCTCCGATGTCCCGGCGCTGGTGGCGGGTGGCCGCGGGTCTCAGCCCGCCCGCCCCGCGCCTGGTGTTCGCCGATGCCCGGGCCCTGCGCGACGCCGCCGTCCTGGGCGCCGGAGCCGTGGTGCTGCCGCAGTTCCTGCTGCTCGATCAGCTCGCCTCCGGCGCCCTGGTCGAACTGGTCGCCGCGGCCGAGCCGGTGGTCAACCAGATCCACCTGGCCCACCGGACCGACCCGCGTACAGAAGCCACCCTCGCACCGGTGCTGGCGGCGCTGCAGGGGGTGGCTGAGCGACTGCATCGGTAAAACGTCAGCCGGTGGAGCCCCAGGCATCAAGCGAGCGGCGCGCTTGGCCGGCCAGGTTGGCTGAGAGCGCCACTCGCCCAAGTCAAGCAAGCCCGGCCGAGCAGCCCTATCAAGTCAACCCCCCGGGCGCCGAGCATGCCTGGCGCCCAACCGTCGAGTCGGCCCAGCGCACACACACGACCGCGGTGCGGGACACAAGCGCATGTCTTCGGCCGTGCTCAGCTAGCCCGATGGCACATACCGGCGCCTGAAGATCGCGCAGGCAATGATCAACAATGGTGATGGTGCAGATGCTGTACGAGCTGCCCCGCGGGTACGAGGCACGTTTTCCTACGTCAACGGCGATGCGAGCTGACGTTAGTTGATCAGTGAACCGTTCGGCGATCCAGCCGGTGCCCAACACTCCCCAACGCAGCGGAGGGGCTTCCCGCGGCCCGGGCTGTCGCGGCACCGACGTGGTGGTGGGAAACATCAGGGCACCTCCACTGTCACGGTGCGTCCACCCTCGTGCATCGAAGTGATTACGGCCTCGGCGACAGCGCCGGCAACGATCCCGTCTCGGGCCGTGGCAGGCGGCGTCGGCCGACCGTCGGTCACGGCGTCCACCCAGGCCTGCAGTTCCAACCGATAGGCGTCCGAAGCGGTGCCGCCAGTCGCCCGCATA
>DASWUV010000264.1:0-2663 GCA_036401495.1 Pseudonocardia sp.
CGCCCTGTCCGACCACGATCTCGCGGCCATCACCAGCTACGCCGACAAGGCCGTCGGCTGGATGTTCGTCGCCGTCGGCGGCTTGCTGCTCGCCCTCGACCAGACTTACCGGCTCACCGATGACCACTCCTGGCCGACTGCTGCGTTCTGGCCGCTCAGCGCAGTTGCGTCGACGTCTTGCGCGGGCGTCATCACGGGACTGCACCGCCGCGGTCGCGGCGCACGGACCCGGCGGTCAGCATCGTGACCCGTATCGGGCCGTGGCCCCCTCAGCCGACGTCCGCCAGTTCGCCACCGGTGACCATCACCAGTTCGGCGCACGTGCTGGGGAACACGGCATGCGGGATCCCGGCCGCCGCCCAGACCTCGTCGAACGTCGCGAGCATCCGGTCGACCAATGTCCGCACCGGCGCCGGGTGGCCGACCGGCGCGACTCCCCCGATGGCCTGGCCCGTTGCGGTGCGGACGAACTCGGGCGCGGCCCGGCGCACGGCTGTGGCGCCGACGATGGCGGCGACCTTGCCCGTGTCGACGCGGTGCGCGCCGGACGTCATCACCAACAGCGGCGCACCGTCGGCGTCGAAGACCAGTGAGTTCGCAATCTGTCCGACCTCGACGCCCAGCGCGGCCGCGGCGGCCGCCGCGGTCGTCACGGCGTCGGGCAGTACCCGGAGGCGGGCGACCCTGGCCGGGTCGGCGCCGCGCGCGGTGAGGTCGGCGACGACGAGTTCGACGTTGCGATGCACGGCAGGCACCCTGCCACGACCTCGGGACGCCTGCGCGGCTTTTGTGGAACCGGGCCGCATGCGCGCGGCGAGCCGGGTGTCCATTGCGGACGGGAACTGACCGCTCACCAGGCCAGGCTGCAGTCATGACGACCACCGAACTGATCAGCGACTTCCGCGTCGATGTCCCGGACGAGGTACTGGGCGATCTGCGCGACCGCTTGACCCGCACCCGTTGGGCCGACGCCGTCGCCGACGACTGGGCGCGCGGCACCGCGCCCGGCCCACTCCGCGCGCTGGTCGAACACTGGGGCGGCCCGTTCGACTGGCGGGCCGCGGAGCGCCGCATCAACGCACTCGACCACTTCCGCGTCGAGGTCGACGGATCGCGCCTGCACTTCGTGCGGGCCGGAACCCGGGGCGCGACGCCGTTGTTGCTGGTGCACGGCTGGCCCGACTCCTTCCTCCGCTTCGAAGACGTGCTGCCGCTGCTGGCCGACTTCGACCTGGTCGTGCCGAGCATCCCCGGCTACGGGTTCTCGGATCGGCCCACCCGGCCCGGAATGGATCCCGCCCGCATCGCCGACCTGTTCGCAGGCCTGATGACCGCGCTGGGCATCGACCGGTTCGGCGTCCACGGCGGCGACCTCGGCAGTGGGATCGGCGAGCAGATCGCGCTGCGCCATCCCGAGCGGCTGACCGGGCTGCACCTGACCGACGTGCCCTACTGGCATCTGTTCACCGTGGACCCGGCGTTGCTGTCCGAGCCCGAGCAGGCCTACCTGCAGCAAGCCATGCAGTGGTCGCAACGCGAAGGCACCTACGCCCAACTGCAGGGAACCAAGCCGCAGACCCTCGCCCACGGGCTCGTCGACTCACCCGTCGGTCTGGCGAGCTGGTTCCTGGAGAAGTTCCGCGCCTGGAGCGACTGCGGAGGGGACGTGTTCAGCAGGTTCACCCCCGACCGGCTCGCCGAGAACCTGACCGTCTACTGGGCCACCGGCACGGCCGGGTCGGCCGCCCGGCTGTACTACGACACCATGGCCGCGGGCCGGGGCCCGACCGCCCGGGTCGAGGTGCCCACCGCGGTCGCGATCTTCCCGAAGGACATCGTGCCCGCGCCACGTGCGTTCGCCGAACGCTGGTTCGCGCTGGACCGCTGGACCGAGATGCCCCGCGGCGGCCACTTCGCCGCCTGGGAGGAGCCCCGGCTGCTCGCCGACGACCTGCGTGCCTTCTTCGCACCGCCCGCATGATCGCGCCGAGCCGGACGTTCGCGTTGATCGAACAACGCCGGTGTCGGTCTCGCGGCGATCACCGGCGCCATCCGACCGTCGGCGCGGGGTCGACCGCCGCCCGCCGAGCTCACCGGGCACGCGCGCCGAGCTCACCGTGCCGGATCCCCCGACTCACCGTGCCCAGGTGCACGACTCACCGGGGCGAACTGCACGACTCACCCTCAGGGGATCTTCGCGATCCGGGAGCCCGTGATCTGTGAGCCGTCGGCCGCGTACAGCGCGCACAGCACTGCGCGGCTGCTGAACGACGAGGTCGGGGACGGGCGCTCGGCGAACGCCGCCGCGGACGGCACCAGCGCGGCCACGCGGAGGTTGGCCTTGTCCTGGCCCACGATCATGGCCGTGCCGAAGACGAGCGAGCACGCGGACGCCGCGGCGGCGCCCAGCGCCTGGCGGCCGGGATACGGCTCGTCGAGCTGGGTGTCGATGAGGTCGAGGCTGGTGAAGACCTCCACGTCGTGCGGCTCCCCGCAGACCGCGGGCGAGGTGTACTGGCGCCCGACCGCCAACTGGCCCTGCAGGCAGGACGGCGTCGACGTGTACATCGCCGGGATGTCCCCACCGGCGCCGTAGGTGTAGACGAGCGGGGCGGCCGGGCCGCGCGGCCACAGCAGCCCCGCCCCGAGCCCCACGACGAGCC
>DASWUV010000265.1:0-47236 GCA_036401495.1 Pseudonocardia sp.
GACCGCGTCGTTGACGCTGATGCACGTGACGGCCGGATACGGGCCGGGCGCCCACCGGGGGTGGTAGCCGCGGAAGCTCGACACCGCGCCCGCGTCGGCGATCAGGTCGGAGGCGATGTCGTCGAGCTGTCGAGGGGTGACGCCGGGCGCGGCCTTGTCCCGCAGGACCGCGAGTATCTCCGCCACCACACGGCCCGCCGCAGCGATGGCGTCGACCTCGCCAGGCGTCTTGAGCTCGATCACGACGCCCACGATAGGCCGCGTCGCGGAGGCCTACATCTGGACCGAGGCTTCACGGCAGGGTCAGCGCGACCTTGCCGAGCCCATGGCCGCCTTCCACTGCCCGCATGGCGGCGGGGGCCTCGTCGAACGGGCGGACATCGGTGACGTACGGGTCCAGCGCACCTTCGGCCACCAGCTTCACCAGCGCGGTGAGCACAGCCGTGGTGCGCTCGCGCGGCACCTCGTCCCCGCCGAGCGTCCTGACGAGGGGTTTGTCCGCCACCGAGCGCAGCCGCTTCGGGTCGACGAGCTCCGCGACGAGCCGCAGCGAGTCGCCGCCGACCAGGTCGAACAGCCCGTCCACGCCGCCAGGGGCGGCCGCCCGCACCCGATCGAGGACGCCGTCGCCGTACGCCACCGGCAGCGCGCCCAGCTGACGCAGCAGCGCGTGCTTGGCCGGCCCTGCCGTGCCGACGACACGCAGGCCGCGCGCCCGCGCCAGTTGCACCACCGCAAGACCGACGCCACCGCCCGCGCCGTTGACGAGCAGCGTCGCGCCTTCCGGAAGGTCGAGCGCGACCAAGGCGTCGTACGCCGTGCCCGCCGCCACCGGCAGCACGGCCGCGGCCTCCGGCGCCACCGCCGACGGGCGGTGCGCCGCGAACCCCGCCGTGACGACGGCGAGCGGGGCGAAACCGCCCTGCATGCCGGGGCAACCGCCGAACACCTCGTCGCCGACCGCGAACCCCTCGACGCCCGGCCCGACCGCCTCGACCCGGCCCGCGACCTCCCGGCCCAGCACTGCGGGCGCGACGTCCCCGTAGGCCCCCTCGCGCATCCGCCAGTCCCCGGGGTTGACGCCCGCGGCGCCCACCCGCACCAGCAGTTCGCCTTCGCCGGGCACGGGCTCCGGCACGTCGAGGAACGCCTCGCGCTCGGGCCCGCCGACGGCGGTGAATCCGTAGGCGATCACGCCACCGCCGCCTTCAGCCCGGCCAGCCGTGCGACCGCTTCGGTCAGCACCTCGTCGCGTTTGCAGAACGCGAAGCGCACGAGCGTGCGGCCCAGGTCGGGGTCGACGCAGAACACGGACACCGGCACGGCGGCCACGCCGATCAGCTCAGGCAGCCGACGGCAGAACTGCGCCCCGTCCGTGACGCCCAACGCCGCCCCGTCGGTGACGACGAAGTACGTGCCCGACGTCGGGAAGACCGTGAACCCGGCCGCGCGCAGGCCGTCCGAGAGCAGGTCGCGCTTGCGCGCCAGGTTGACGGCGATGTCGGCGTAGAACCCGTCGGGCAGGCCCAGCGCCGTCGCGATCGCGGGCTGGAACGGCGCGCCCGAGACGTAGGTCAGGAACTGCTTCGCCGCCTTCGCCGCCCCCACGAGCTCGGCAGGCCCGTGCATCCACCCGACCTTCCAGCCGGTGACGGAGAAGGTCTTGCCCGCCGAGGAGATCGTCAGTGTGCGCTCGGCCATGCCGGGCAGGCTTGCCATCGGCACGTGCGGGCGCCCGTCGAAGAGCATGTGTTCGTACACCTCGTCGGTGACGACCACGGCGTCGTGCTCGGCGGCCAGCTCGCCGATCATCGTGAGCTGTTCGGCGGTGAGGACCGCGCCCGTCGGGTTGTGCGGGGTGTTGACCAGCACGAGCCGTGTCCTCGACGAGAACGCCGCACGCAGCTCGTCGGGGTCGAAGGCGAACGTCGGTGGCCGCAGCTGGACCGGCCGCAGCACCGCGCCCGCCAGCGCGATCGTCGCGGCGTAGGAGTCGTAGAACGGCTCGAACGTCACCACCTCGTCGCCCGGCTCGCACAGCCCGAGCACCGCCGACGCGATGGCCTCGGTGGCGCCGGTGGTGACGAGCACGTCGTCAGGGTCGACGTCGAGGCCGTAGAAGCGGTTCTGGTGCTCGGCGACCGCGGTGCGCAGCGCGAGAACGCCCAGCCCTGGCGGGTACTGGTTGATCCCGCCGATGATGTTCGCGGCCGCGTCGGCCAGCAACGACTCGGGCCCGTCCGTGTCGGGGAAGCCCTGGCCGAGGTTGATCGCCCCGGTGCGCAACGCCAGCGCCGACATCTCGGCGAAGATCGTCGACGTGTACGGCCGCATCCGCTCCACCAGCATGGCGAGACCGTAACCCGCACCGGCCGAGAGCGGGCAGGAGCGTCAGGAGCGGCCCGGCAACCCGAAGCCCATGGAGCGCCGATGGTAGGCGCCGACAAGCGCGATGGCGGCGGTCGCCATGCCCAGCACCGCGACGGGCACCGACACGATCGCCGACCCGAACACCATCATGATCAGACCGAACGTGAGCAGCAACGCCGGGCCGCTGATCCTCCGCGCGCGCATCCGCGCGAACTTCCGGTCCAGGGCGGGGTCGGATCGCCGCAGCTCTTGCTCGATGCGGTCCAGTACGCGGCGCTCACGTTCACTCAGCACGGGCCACCTCCATAGCTCAGGAGCGTATGGCCCGCAGAGTGAGACCCGCATTCGGGGTCGTTACAAACTTGTGACCTCAGCGTTCTCGGCGAGACAGCGTCATCCGCGGACCGCCGTCATCGACCGCAGCATGGCCAGCTCCGTCGGCGACGGGGGCGCGGTGATCTTCAGATCGACGGAGACCTGCAACTCCCACCCCGTCTCCGCCCGCGCCTGCTCGACGGAGATGCCCTGGTGCAGCGCGGTGAGGACGAGCTCGGCCGTCTCCGGGTCGGGTTCGAGGACGCCCAGGTCTGTGATCACCCGCGTCGGACCCTTGCCACGCAGCCCGAGCACCTTGCGGTCCTGCGGGCCCGAGCCGTAGCCGACAGAGGTGACGAAGTCGACCTCTTCGACCAGCGCGCGCGCCCGGTGCCGCATCACGATGATCACTTCTCGGCAGGACGCCGCGATCTCCGGTGCACCGCCCGAGCCGGGCAGCCGCACCGTGGGCTCGTCGTACTCCCCGATGACGGTGGTGTTGATGTTGCCGAGCCGGTCGAGCTGCGCGCCGGACAGGAACCCGACGTCGATCCGTCCCGGCTGCAGCCAGTAGTTGAAGACCTCGGGCACGCTGATCACGGTGAGCGCGGACGTGGCCAGTGCGCCGTCGCCGATCGACAGCGGCAGGTGGTCGGGCCTGCTGCCCAACGTGCCGGACTCGTAGATCAGCGCGAGGTCCGGCGCGTGCAGACGGCGGGCCAGGTTGGCCGCGGTCGAGGGCAGCCCGATCCCGACGAAGCACACCTGGCCATCGCGCAGGGAACGGGCCGCCGCGATAGTCATCATCTCGTCGGCGGTCACGGCGTCTACCCGCCCCGCCTGCTCCGCAAGCTCCCGTCCCCCGGTCTCCGCCCGCCCCGCCTGCTCCGCAGGCTCCCGTCCCCCGGCACTCCCCGGCGTCCGTGATTGGGTCACGCCGCAACCGCCTTCAGCTCGATCAGCCACCGGGAGAACGCGTCGCGGTCGCGACTGATCGCGTCCCACGCCCGGTAGGCGGAGTTGTCACGGTCGTAGTACCCGTGCGCGTACGAGGGGGCCGCTCCGCCGGGAGCCACGGCGACCATCTCGACCGCCCAGTGCGGCAGCACGATGGCGCCGGGCAGGGGCGTGAGCTCGTCGACGATCTCCTCGACCGTGACCAGCGCGCGCTTGGCCGCCAGCACGACCTCCTTCTGCACGCCGATGATCCCCCAGAGCTGGACGTTGCCCGCCCGGTCCGCACGCTGGGCGTGCACGATCCCGACGTCCGGGTTCAGCGCGGACACCGCGGCCAGCTCCTCGCCCGTGAACGGACAGGTGACGCTGGAGATCGTGTCCGTGTGCTGGGGAAGGTCGGTGCCCGCGTACCCGCGCAGCACGGCGAACGGCAATCCGGACGCACCCGCCACGTACCGGTTGGCCATCCCGGCGTGGCTGTGCTCCTCGATCTCCAACGGGACGGGCCAGCCCGTGGCCAGCGCGTCCCGCATCCGGTGCAGCGAACCGACGCCGGGGTTGCCGCCCCACGAGAACACCAGCTTGGCCGCGCAGCCCGCACCGATGAGCTGGTCGTAGATGAGGTCGGGGGTCATCCGGATCAGCGTCAGGTCACGGATGCCCTGCCGGATGATCTCGTGTCCCGCAGCGAACGGGATCAGATGGGTGAAGCCCTCGAGCGCGACGGTGTCGCCGTCGCGGACCAGGCCCGCGATCGCGTCCGCCAACGGCACGATCTTCGTCACAGGAGGAAAGCTAGTGGCCCCGGGCAGGCCCCGGCAATCGGCCGTGCGGCACCGGAGGTGGTTATGGGGAGCTGTCGGAGTGGAAGGGGTCACCTTCACGAGCGGATCAACCACGCGAGTGCCAGGCTGGCGCCCGTGGCTTCCGTAGAACTCACCAGCCGGTTCACCATCGGTGACCGTCCGGTCAACCGGCTCGGTTTCGGCACGATGCAGCTGACCGGCCCCGGCGTGTGGGGCCCGCCCGCTGATCCCGCGGGTGCCGTCGCCGTGCTGCGCCGTGCCGCCGAGCTGGGCGTCAACCTGTTCGACACCGCCGACTCGTACGGCCCCTACGTCGCAGAGGAGCTGCTGCGCGAGGCGTTGCACCCCTACGAAGGGCTGACGATCGCCACGAAGGCGGGCTTCCTCAGGACAGGCCCGCGTGTGTGGGTCCCCTGTGGGCGGCCCGAGTACCTGCGGCAGGAGTGCGAGATGTCGCTGCGGCGCTTGGGCGTCGAGCGGATCGATCTGTTCCAGCTGCACCGCATCGACCCCGCTGTGCCTGCCGACGAGCAGTTCGGGCTTCTCGCGGCGCTGCAGAACGAGGGCAAGATCGCCGCGGTCGGGCTGTCGGAGGTGAGCGTCGCGGACATCGAGCAGGCGCGCACGATCGTCGACATCACCACGGTGCAGAACCGCTACAACCTGGTCGACCGGGCCAGCGACGACGTCCTGCGGCACTGCACCGAACAGGGCATCGGCTTCATCCCCTGGGCGCCGATCGCGTCCGGGCGGCTCGCCCAGCCGGGTGGCCCGGTTGCGGAGACGGCGCAGCAGCTCGGCGTCAGCGCGCCGGAGGTGGTGCTGGCGTGGCTCCTGCAGCGCTCGTCGGTGATGCTGCCGATCCCCGGCACAAAGACGGTGGCGCACCTCGAGGAGAACATGGGCGCGGCCAAGCTGCAGTTGAATCTGGAGTCGGTGGAGAAGCTCGACGTGGCGGCGTAGGGCGCTCCTCTGTCGGAGGAGGGCGTCATCCTCGCGGGATGTGCCAGGGCGACGCCTGACCTCAGCCTGTCACCGCGAAGGGGCATGATCCCCGATCGTGGACGACCTCGCGACGGAGTTGGCCGACGCGCTCGCGTCCGGACGGGAACGCAACTTCGACGGCGGGGTAGTGCCTGCCGCGCTGCTGGTGGCCGTGCTCACCGCGCCCGCGCCACCGGGTGCGCCCGCACTCTGCCTGCGTCAGGCCACGATCACCGGCGAGCTGCGGCTCTTCGGCGCCCGCGTACCGGTGCCCGTCGAGCTGCGTGAGTGCACGTTCGAGCAGGTTCCCGACCTGCGGATGGCCGAGCTCCAGGGGCTCGCGCTCACCGGGTCGCGGCTGCCGGGGCTGCGCGCAGGCAATGTGCGCATCGCCGCCGACCTGCTGCTCGACGGCGGCTTCGACGCCGAAGGCCCGGTCGACCTCACCGACGCGCAGGTCGGGGGCTCGCTGCGGCTCTCGGGCGGACGGCTGCGGGGGGCGGGCGGGCACGCGCTGGTCGCCGACCGCCTCGTCGTCGAGGGCACCTGGTACGCCCGGCGCCTGCGTGCCGACGCGGAGCTGCGCCTCCCCGGCGCGCGCATCACGGGCAACGTGGACCTCGCGGGTGCGCAGTTGGCCTCGCCCAGCGGCGACGCGCTGGACGCGACGGGCATCGTGATCGGCGGCAGCCTGCTCGCCGGGCGGCACGCGGCGGGCCCCGCGTTCAGTGCGTCGGGGCGGGTCCGGCTGCCGGGCGCGCGCATCGGCGGCGACCTCGCGTTCTCCGGCGCGCACATCGCGTCGACCACCATTCCCGACCCGGGTGAAGAAGCGCCTGAGGGCAGCCGCGCGCCGGTGCTCCCCGCGGGGATCGTCGACCCTGCGGCGTGCCTGGTCGCCGACCGCGTGCGCGTCGAGGGCAATCTGGAGCTCGACGACGGTCTGCAGACCACCGGCACCCTCCGACTGCCGAACGCGGTGATCGGGGGCTACGTGCGCCTGTCGGGGGCGGAGCTGTCCGGGCCGTGCGGCGCGTCGGACCGGGGGATCGCGCTCCTGGCGGACGGCATGGACGTGGGCGGCGACCTCGAGGGCCGCGACAACGGCAGTGGCGCCTTCTCCTGCGCGGGGCAGCTGCGGTTGATCGACGCCCACGTGCGCGGTACCGCGAGCCTCTCGGGGTGCACGTTCGCGGCGCCCGACGGGTACGCGCTGCTCGGCGACCGGCTGCGCGTCGGCGGGGAGCTCTACCTCCGACGGCTGCGGTGCGCGGGCACGCTTCGGATGCAGAACCTCGACGTCGGCGCGACGCTCGACTGCAGCGGCGCCATGCTCACCCGCCCCCGGCTGCGCCCGGACGCCACGCTGCGCCCTTCGCTGGACCTGCGCGCCGCCACGATCGGCAAGGACCTGCTCTGCGTCGAGGGGTTCGTCGCGGCGGGCGGTGTGCGGGTGCGGGTGGCCGAGGTGCACAAGTCCGTCCAGTTCGTCGACGCGACGTTGGGCACCTCCGTCGAGCTGACGCGCTACGCCCTCAACGCGTACGGCCTGATCACGACCGACCTGGCCGTGCTGCCCGCGCGAGCGCCCGCCGGAGCCGTGCGGCTGGCCGCGGCGCGGGCAGGCTCGTTCACCGACTCCCCGCTGCTGTGGGCGGCCGAGGGCGGGGTGGCGATCGACGGGTTCGACTACCAGCTGATCGACGAAACACGGGGCGATGACACCCGGCAGCGGCTGGGCTTCATCGAGAGAGCGACGAACGACTACGCGCCGGGACCTTATGAGCAGCTCGCCGCCGCCTACCGGCGGGCGGGACACGAGGAACGCGCCGAACGCGTGCTGATGGCGCGCCAGGTCCGCCGGTACGCCGAGGCCGGCCCCGCGAGCCGGATCTGGGGCTGGCTGCAGCGGTGGACGGTCGGGTTCGGGTATCAACCCTGGTTGGCGGTCTGCTGGCTGGTGTTCGCGTGGGTGCTCGGCGGGCTGTGGTTCGTGGGACACGTGCCGCGGCCCGTCGACAACGGCCAGGACCCGGTCTTCAACGCCTGGATCTTCGCCGCCGACACGCTGCTCCCGATCGTGAACCTCGGGCAGGACGGGTACTGGAAATTGGAGGGCGCGTCGCAGTGGATCGCGACCGCGCTCGACGTGGTCGGGTGGATTTTGGCGACGACGGCTGCGGCGGGTGCCGCTCGCGTCCTCAAACGGGTGTAGCGCGGCCACACGGACGAGTTGAATCACCCGTCAGGGCTGTAACCGCGGTCCTGAAGCCGTTTCCCCTTGCCGAGTGACCCCGTTATGGGTGGCAGGAGCACCCGACGACGAGGAGACGCGCGGTGATCGAAGAGATGTGGGACGTGCAGGCGGGCGGCAGGCACGCGCTCGACGAGGACGCCATCCAGACCCCGATCTTTCATGCACTGGCCAGGGGAGGCAGGCGGCCGCGGCGGCAGGAGGGTGCGACGGCGTCGCTGGAGGAGTTCCGCCGCGACCCCCTCACCGCCCCGATCCCGATCCAGGCCCTCGCGTCGTCCGGCCGGGAGCGGTCCGGCTCGTCGCCGCGGGAGCGGTCGGCCGCGGCGCACCGCGAGCGGTCGCGCACCGCGCAGCGGGAGTGGCTGGACTCGGTCCAGCGCGAGACGTCGCCCCGTGAGACGTGGGACGCGTCGCGGGAGTGGCTGGGCTTGACGGCGCTGGCGGAGCGGGGGCGCCACCACCTGACCCCCAGCAGGTGAGTCGTGCAGTTGGGCCCGGTGAGTTGGGCGTTCCGCTGGGGTGAGTCGTGCAGTTGGGCTCGGCGAGTTGGGCGTTCCGCTGGGTGAGTCGTGCAGTTGGGCTCGGTGGGTTAGGCGTTCTGCTGGGGTGAGTCGTGCATCTCGCCCCGGGGAGTTGGGCGTTCCGGCACAGCGGCTTGGTCGGCTGGGCCCGGCATGCGGCGGCTCAGCGACGGATGTGCGCCGCCACTGCGCGGAGTGCGGCCGTCGTGGCTGCCCGGTCGACCCGCGTCGGCTCACCTGCGGCCAACACCGGCTCCCCGGCCACCCAGACGTCCTTGACCAGCCGCGATCCGCCCGCCCACACCAGGTTGGACAGCAACTGCGCGTCGTCGGTCGGGTCGGTGAAAACGGCGTCATCGAGGTCGACGTGCACCATGTCGGCCCACCGTCCGGCCTCCAGGACGCCGAGATCGTCGCGCCCGATGGCGGCAGCTCCGTCGCGCGTCGCCATCAGGAGCAGCTCGGCGGCCGTCAGCGCGGCTGCGTCGCCGCTGCTTATCCGGGCGAGCATGCCCGCCAGCCTGGCCTGCGACCACAGGTCGAGGTCGTCGCCGGACGCGGGGCCGTCCGTGCCGAGTCCGACCCGTACGCCTGCCCGGCGCATCGCCGTTACCCGCGCGACCCCGGCGGCGAGCTTCGCGTTCGATCCGGGGCAGTGCGCGACCGCCGTGCCGCGCTGGGCCAGAAGGCCTATGTCGGCGTCGGACAGCTGCACGCCGTGCGCCGCCAGCACCCGTCCGCCCAACATGTCGACGGCGTCGAGCAGCGCGGGCACCGACCCGTGCGACGCCCGCTGGGCCAGATCCTCCTCAGCAGCTTCCGCAACGTGGATGTGCACGAGCGCGTTCCGGGCGCGGGCGTGCTCGCCGACGGAGGTCAGCGCCTCCGGAGGCAACGTGTAAGCCGCGTGCGGGCCGTACCCCAGCTCGATGCGCTCGTGTGGCCCGGACCGCACGCCCACGGCGTCGATCCGCTCGGAGATGTCGTCGCGCATCCGCTCCCAGGGGCCGAGCCGGTCCCACCCGGGCGCCGCGATGATGCCGGGAGTGAGCACGGCGCGGGAGCCCACGGTCGTCACGGCGTCGATCAGCGCGTCGGTGAAGAAGTACATCTCGACGCTGGTGGTGCACCCGGTGCGGAGCAGTTCGACGCAGCCCGCGGTCATGCCTGCGCGCACGTCGTCAGCACGCAGCCTGCTCTCGGCGGGCCACATGACCTCCACCAGCCAGCGCATCAACGGCAGATCGCCGCCGAGGCCGCGCAGAGTGATCATCGGTGTGTGCGCGTGGGTGTTGATCAAGCCGGGAAGCAGAACGCCTGCCAGGGCGCGCACCGGGGCCTGCGAAGGCGGCGCGGCAGCACGCGGGCCGACCCAGGCGATGTGTCCGGCTGCGTCGACGTCGACGACGGCGTCGCGCAGGACCGAGCATTCGGCGTCGCACGGCAGGACGACGGGCGCGGTGAAGCGCAGCGTCATCGCCGCGCTTCGAGCAGGGAGCGCAGCGAGCGGAACGGCGGCAGCCAGGCGCCACCCTCGGGCAGGGAGTCCAGCGAGATGCGCGGTAGCGGCTCGCGGAAGACGCCCTCGATGTCCTCGAGATCGACGAACTCGATCACCTCGGACGTCAACGCGAAGCTTGCGTGCTCCCGGAACCCGATCACCGTGACGTACGTGCCGCGCGCCTGCAGCTCCTCCAGCGGCTCGCGGAATGCGCGTCCGTCCCCCGACGCGACGACGACGTGCTCCAACATGCCTTCGTCGGCACGCAACTTGATGTGGCCGAGCATGTCGTCGTCGATGTCGGAGTCTTCGCTGACCTTCGGCTTGGCGAAGACCGCGAACCCGACATTGCGCAGGGCCTCCACCCACGGCCGGACGACCTCGGTGCTGCCAGGGACGACGTTCGTGAACACACAGGCTTCGGCGACCGCTCCGTCCCCGGCAAGATCCAGCAGCCAGCGGCCGACGGCGTCGAACCGCGGCCGGAACGCCGCGGTCGGACGGGCGCCGAGCAGCGAGCCGAGGCTCATGTCCATGTTCGGTGCGTCCCACACCAGGAGCACGCGCGGCTCAGGGCCGGTGGGGGAGGTCATGATGGCGACCCTATCCTTCCTGCCTTGCCCGCCAGTCGGAGGATCACGGCCCGCGACCGCTCCGCTCCGCAACGGTGAGTCGCGGGTATCGGCACGGCGAGTGCGGGATTCGAGCACGGTCGGAGCAGGCGGGCGGTGCTCGCCGGGACCGGACTCTGGGCTCACGGTGCCGGGCCGCTAGGCACACCGTGCTGGGACGCACGACTCACCCCGTCGAGATGCACGACTCACCGTGCTGGGATGTACGACTCACCGTGCTGGGATGCCCGACTCACCCGTCGGGAGGCCCGACTCACCGTGCCGAGATGCACGACTCACCCCGTCGAGAGGCCCGGCTCACCGTGCCGAGATGCCCGACTCGCCGTGCCGAGATGCACGACGCACCTTTGGGAGCCCCCGCCCGCCCCGGCCCGGCCCCTGCTTCAGCGGGGCTGGGGTGGGAGGTAGGCGGGGCGGGTTGCCGGGTCGGGTTCGTCGTAGTACCGGTGGTAGACGGGGGTGAGGCTGCCGGAGACCGGCGGGACGATCCAGCTCCAGTCGGCCGGACACCGCCGCCCCGCCCGCTGCTCCCGTGACACGTGCTTGAGGAAGCGGGCCGACTCGGTGTGGTGATCCGACATCGTCACGCCCGCGACGTCGAACGAGTGCTGCACCGCCCGCACCAACTCGACGATGGCCCGGTCGCGCCACAGCGTCCGCTCGGAGCGCATGTCCAACCCCATCCGCTCGCCGACGACGGGCAGCAGGTCGTAGCGGTCGGTGTCGGCGAGGTTGCGGGCCCCGATCTCGGTGCCGACGTACCACCCGTTGAACGGAGCGGCGGGGTAGGTGACGCCGCCGATCTCCAGCGGCATGTTGCTGATCGCGGGCACGGCGTGCCAGCGCAGCCGCAGCTCGGCGAACCACGCGAACTCGGGGTGCGACAACGGCACCTCGGACACCGCATCAGGGGGCAGCTCGAACAGCTGCGGCTCCCCACCCCCCGACGAGATCAGCATCGGCAGGACGTCGAAGCGGCCCAGCGGCTCCGGCGGCCTCCAGCCGAGCGCGATCGCCCGCTCGGTGAAGGCCACCTGGGCGCCGTCGCCGCGGATCGCCCCGTTCGGCCTGCGGTGTCCGGCGTAGCGGATCAGCTGGTCGTTCAGGATGCGCGGGCCCGGCCCGTCCGGCCCGTCCGGCGCGAAGATCGTGATCGTGGACCGGATCCGGCCGCCTCGGGTGGACTCACGCAGGTGGGCGGCGCACTCGGCGGCGACGTCGGGCGCGGCGGTCACGTTCCGCCGGTCCCGCACGCGCAGGCCGTTCCAGTACAGCCGTCCGATACACCTCGCCGCGTTCCGCCACGCCACCCTGGCTCCGAAAGCGAGCTCGGCCTCGGTGTGGACGTAGGTGCCCGTCTGCTCGATCTCCGCCTTGACCTGCTGCAACCTCCGGCGCAGCGGCGTCGGCGGCAGGTCCTCGGCGTGAAGCTGCTCCAGAAACGCTGTGGCGTCCGCCAGGTTCACGGTCCGCTGGGCGACGGCCGGGACCGGGCAGCGCGGCGTGCGGTGGATGGTCCTGCGTTCGGCGAGGGACGTCACGCGCGTCCCTCCGAGGCGGCAGAGCGCGACACGGCCACCGAGGAACCTCCACCGTCGTGCGTCAAGGCCCTCCCGCCGGGGGCCTGACCTTCCTACACTGCTACCTGGTGTGATCGCTACCTTCCCCGCTGTAACAGCGGCGATAGACCAAGTCGTGGACGTCGCGGCCCTCGGTCCGGGCCCGCGCCTCGAACTTGGTCACCGGGCGCCACCCGGGACGGGGGGTCGAACCGCCCGGTTGGCCCACTGCGGTGTTCTCCAGCCTGGGCTCGCCATCGGCCGCGGCCTGCATCTGAGCGGCGTAGTCGTCCCAGTCGGTCGCCATGTGCAGGGTGCCGCCGGGCCGCAGCCGCGCCGCCGCGAGCGCCACGAAGTCCGGCTGGACGAGCCTGCGCTTGCGGTGGCGGCGCTTCGGCCACGGATCGGGGAAGAAGATCCGGATCCCGGCGAGCGTCGACTCCGGCACACACTCGCGCAGCAGCGCGACCGCGTCGCCGCGCAGCACCTGGAGGTTGGTCAGCTCGGCGTCCGCAATGCGCATGAGCAGTGCGGCGATGCCGGGCTCGAAGACCTCGACGGCGACGACGTCGACGTCCGGCTCGGCCGCCGCGAGCGCCGCCGTCGACTCCCCCATGCCCGAGCCGATCTCCAAGACGAGCGGCGCGGACCGGCCGAACCAGGCGGCCGGGTCGTAGGCGGCGGCGCCGTCGAGCAGATCGGTGACGTCGCGGCCCCGAACCGGCCACCACCGCTCCCACGCGGCCTGCTGGCCTTCGGTCAGGCGGGCCCGATGGTGGACGAAGCTCGCGACCTGCCGATGCGGCTCAGCCACCGGACCCTGCGGCCGGGAGCCGCACCGCGGCCGTAGCTCCCGGCAGCTTGCCGCGGACGTAGCCTGCGCTGGTGAACGCCAACGCGGTGACGACGGCCGCGGCGGAGGCCACCCGGCGCCGCTTCAGCTCCCGCACGACGGCGGCAGGCAGCACCTTGGCGACGTAGTCGCGCTCGGTGGCCAACGCGTCCTCGCTGCCGACGAGGCGCGATACCGCGGCCTTGGACAGTCCCTCCGCCCAGCTACGCCGCCGCAGGTAGGCCCATTCGACCCGGTCCTGGGTGACCCGGTGGTCGACGGCCGCCCGCGGCTCGAACAGGATGCGGATCTTCTCGCCCGCGCGCGCGTAGGCCTGCCGCGCGCGGATGCACAGCTCGGTCTCCTCGCAGCCCAGCGGGTTGCGCCCGATCCGGCCGATGTCCTCGGCGAAGCCGCCGACGCGCTCGAACACGTCACGGCGGAACGACATGTTGCAGCCCATGAGGTTGCGCACCTGCGCCTGCGTGCTCGGCTGGCCGGTGTAGGTGCAGCCGACGATCCAGTCGAGCTCGCCGGTGGCGTCGCCGTCGTACAGGTCGGCGCCGGGCAGCACCTGCGGCCGACGGCCACCACCGGGCCAACGGGGGTGCGCTACCCCGCCGACGGCCTTCACGGTGGCGTCCTCGTAGGGCTCGAGCAGGGCGGCGAGCCAGCCGGGACGGGCGCGCGCATCGTCGTCGAGGAACGCCACGACGTCGCCGACCGCGGCCTCGATGGCGGTGTTGCGCGCCCCCGAAAGGCCTTGGGCGTGGGCGTTGGGCAGCACCCGCACGTTCGACAGCTCCGACTGCGCCCTGGCCAACAGCGAGGCGTTGTGGTCGACGACCACGATCGTCTCGACCGGCGCCACGTCCTGCGCCGCGACCGATTCGACCGCCTCGACGATGTCGTCCCACCGCTTCTCGGTGTAGACGCAGATGACGACGCTGGCGACGGTCACGGGCGCTCCGGGGTCAGGGTTGGCGAGCGTTCTTGCGGCGATGCTCCGCGATCAGAGTACGGAGGACGCGCGCGCCGTCGGCGAAGGTCCGCAGGTTGGTCTCGCCGAACATGCGCTGCCGCTCGATGGACGGCACCTCGGTGATCTTCAGTCCGGCTGCCGCCATCCGGCAGTTGAGCACCGTCTCGATCTCGAAGCCGTCGCCCCACAACATGCCCTCGGCGGGGGCGGGCGCCTCGATGGGAGGCAGTTCGAGGACCGGCAGCAGGTCGGCCCAGAACGCGTTGTAGCCGTAGCAGAGATCCGAGTACGACGTGCCGAACAGCGCGTTCGCGACGCCGTTCAGACCGGCGTTGCCGGACCTGCGCAGCAGCGTGATGTCGTCGCTGCCGCCGCCCGACGCGAACCGGGAGCCCTTGGCGAAGTCGGCTCCGGCGACCAGCGCGGCGACGAAGGACGGGATCTCCGCGGGGTCGGCCGAGCCGTCGGCGTCGAACATGACGATGACGTCACCCGTCGCCGCGGCGAACCCGCAGGCCATCGCGTTGCCCTTGCCCTTGCGGGTCTGCGTGATCGCCTTGACCGAAGGGAGCACGCGCCGCGCGACGTCGATCGAACCATCGCTGGAGTTCCCGTCGACCACGATGATCTCGTGCACGGCCGGGCGAACCGCGGCGATCGCGGGGAGCACGATCTCGAGGTTCTTTGCCTCGTTTCGGGTCGGGACGACGACGCTCACCAGCGGAAACGGAGTGCGACCACCCGTTTCGTACGGCCGCGGCGCAGGCAGCCTACGGGCGCCGGAGAACGGCGAGTACTGCACCGGAGCCGCAGGTATGGCCGGACGGGCGGGTGACACAGTGCTCACACATCCTCCAGGGGGATCCGCTCCGTCGGAACAACGACTTCGGGTCCGACGAGATACGGGCGACTACGGCTGCGTTGCGCAACCGCATGGCGCGCTGCCTCCACATAAGGAAAAGACGCTCGGCCGACAGGCGGGTTGCCCGCGCGGCGCGGTGTGCCGTCAACGTCCGGTTGTGGAGCGGTTCTGCGGAGGCGGGAGTCCTGCCCGCCGTTGCTCGACGCCCAGGGGTCCCCGCGGCCTGCCGGAGAAGTTGTTCGCAGAGGTCGCGGATCTGGTCGCGGACGAGCATGCCGCCGGTGAACAGGGCGTGGGCTCACGGTAGTTCGGTCTTCGTGTGCCAGTGGTGGTACCCAGCGTCGTCCCGCCAAGATGCGCCGTATGAGCGCTTCGACGTCCGACCCGTTCCTCACGTTGGCCGAAGAGCTGGGGCGGATCGGCCGCAGGCTCGACGGAATGGGCGTCGAGCTGCGGGCGCTGCGGGCGGTGTCGGGCTCGACGACGTCTGCGACAGGGCAGGCCGACCAGCCGTCGGACCGGCCTTCGGGCCCCGCGGTGATCCCGGCCGCGGAGGAGGGCCAGACCGCCGCAACCGGACCGGGCCCGACTTCGTCTGACGGCCGCCCGGCGCATTCGTGGCCGACGGGTGGGCGCGCTCCGGAACCGCCTGCCGGGCTGGGCCCGATGCCGCCCGTCCCCGGATGGGGCGCGCCGGTCCCGGGCGGCTGGGTGCCCGCGGGCTGGGTGAGACCCCCTTCTTACCCGGGCTGGGGCGGTGTCCAGCAGGGCGGTGAGCCTGTGGGCGTGCCCGGACCTGGAGGGCCGCTCGGACCCGCAGGGGTGCCCGGACCCGGAGGGCCGCCCGTGTTCGCGGGAGCGCCGGGATTCGTGGGGGCGGGCCCCGGAGGGCTGCCCGGACCCGGAGGGGCGCCTGCGTTCGCGGGGGCGCCCGGGGGCGAGCGAGGCCACCGTATCGCCGACGAGCGCGCCCGCGCCGACGTGCGGCGCTCGCCCGTGACCGGCGCCCGGCTCCTGGCCTGGACGGGCGGCGCCGTGACGCTGCTCGGCGTCGTCCTGCTGCTCGTGCTCGCGGCGTCCCGCGGCTGGTTCACCCCGCCCGCGCGGATCGCCTTCGGGGCCGTGCTGGGCGCCGGGCTGGTCGGGTCGGGCCTGTGGCTGCATCGCCGCGAGAGCGCGCAGGCAGGCGCGCTCGCGCTCGTCGCCACCGGCTTCGCCACGCTCTACCTCGTCGACGCCGCCGCGACCGCGCTCTACGACTACCTGCCGAGCGTTGTCGCCCTGCTGCTCGCGCTCCTGATCGCCGGGGCGGGCCTCGGTCTTGCCGACCGGTGGCGCACCGAGCTGCTCGCGGGCGGTGTCGTGGTCGGCGCCGCCGTGCTCGCCCCGGCCTTGGCCGACGGCTGGCTGCTCGCCGCGCTCGCGTTGGCGCTGCAGCTCGCGGCCCTGCCGGTGGTGCTGCGCCGCCGTTGGGCCGTCCTCATGCTGCTGGCTGCGGCAGGTCCGGTGCTCTACGGCGTGGCCGCGGCGGTCGACCAAGACAACGGAGCGCCCGCCGTGCCCGTCGTCGTGGGGGTGGCGGCCGCCGTGCTCGCAGTCGCCGTGGCGACGGCCGCCCTTGGCCTACGGGTTCGGCGGCCCGGTTCGGCGACCGAGTCTGCCGGGGGCCCGTCGACGGAATCGGTCCCGCAGAGCCGGTCCGCCGAGCCGCGGATGTGGGTGGGCGCGATCGCGGCCGTCGTCGCGGGGTCGGTGCTGCCCGCGCTCGCGGGCGCCGCTGTGCTCGACGGATGGCGGGGCGCGCTCGTCGCGGCAGGCTCGGCGGTGCTGCTGGGCGGCCTCGCCGTAGCCCCCGCGACCGTGCGCGCCGTCCGCGTCGCCGCGGGCACCGCCGCCCTCACCGCGGTGTTCACCGCCACCGTCGTCGGGCTGAGCGGCTCCGCCGTCGACATCGCGCTGCTCGGCGAGGCGCTCGTCGCCGCGCTGCTCGCGGTCGGGCTGCGGAGCCGGTTCGCGATGATCGCCGCACTGGTGCTCGGCGTGGCAGGCGGGCTGTCGGCCGTGCTGCAGTACGCGCCGCTCTCGATGCTCGTGCGGTTCAGCGCGCCTGCGGGCGTGGCCGACCTCGTGACCGCCGTCGCGGTCTCCGTGCTGCTGCTCGCGCTCTCGGCCGCCCTGCTGGTCGCGGGGGGCAGGCTGGACTGGGTTCGGCCGGACGCCGAACGCGCGGCCATCTGGATACCGATGGGCCTGGTCGGGCTGTACGGGGCGGCGAGCGTCGTGGTCAACACGGCGCTGCTGATCGCGCCGACGCCGTCCGGCTTCACGGCAGGCCACGCCGTCGTCACGGTCTCGTGGACGGTCGGCGCGCTGTTCCTGCTGGCCCGCGGGCTGCGCAGGCCCGCGCTGCGGATCACGGGACTGGTGCTCGTCGGCGCCGCCGTCGCCAAGCTGGTGCTGTTCGACCTCGTCGCGCTCGACGGGCTGGCGCGGGTCGGCGCCTTCCTCGGCGCAGGCCTCGTCCTGCTCGCGGCAGGCACCCGGTACGCCCGGATGGTCGCCGAGACGGAGAAGCCGCCACCGTCCGGGTGAACTGCGTTAACAACCGCAAAGCGTCGTCCCGTGCCTGCCCCGGCGTCGGGCGGGGGCGGGCACAGTCGGGGCCATGCCCGACCGCTACGGCGACGCCGTCCGCGCCCGCCGGATCGAGCTGCGCGCCGAGCAGGGTCCGCTGTCGGGCACTCACCGGGCGGAGCTCCGCGCCGAGGTCGCGCTGGCCAGGGTGCGCGCCGCCGATGCGGCCGCCGCCGCTTTCTCCGACCTGGCGCGCGAGGCGCGGTCGCACGCGTGCCATCCCGACCGCGCGGTCCGTCGGTCCTTGGCCGCGACGCTGCCCGCCGCCCTGGACGCGATCGCGGGCCAGGCGCACGCGGCCGCCCTCGCCGCGTTGGCTCCGGCGCTGCGGCGGATCGCCGCCTCGCGTCGTCTCGACCTCGCGCCGCGCTGGCCCACTCTGCCCGCGCCGCGGCTGCCGCTGTTGGCCGACGCGGCGCCAGGGCCTGCCCGAGCGCCGCGGCTGGCGGGCGCCGCCGAGGGCCTCGCGGTGTGGCGGGTGGCGCTGGTGGTGGTGGCCGCGATGCCACTGGTCGGGTTGCCGGTGCTGGGCGGCCCTGCGCTCGCGCCCGTCGCGGTCGGCGTCGGCGCCGCTGCCGTGGCCGTCGCCGTGCGGTCCCGACGCTCGGCTGTGGAGCGCGCGGTCGTGCAACGGCAGGTCGACCGCGTGCTCGCGGAGGGCCGGTCCGCGTTGCGCGTCGACGTCGAGCGGATGTTGCTGGAACTGGAGCGCTCGGCGGCGGCGACGCTCGACGCGGCCGTCGAGCGGCGGCGCACCGCCGTCGAGGCCGAGTTGCTGGCGCTGGCGGGGCAACGGGAGGTCGGGCGTGTCTGAGCCGCGCAGCCCCGGTGACGTACCCGACGTCGATCCCCGGTTCGTCCTCGACACCGATGGCGACGGGCGCTTCGACACGAGCCTCAGCGACGACGGCGTCGACCTGATCCTGGGCACCGACCTCGACGCCGACGGCATCGTCGACGAGATCCTGCGCATCGGCCCCGACGGTGTGCTCCGGACGGAGCTGCTCGACGACCTGCCGTGACGCCGCTTGATGCCCACCGACCCGCACGTATCGATCGCCGCGCCTGGCGGATTCCCTGCCCTTGCGCACGGTATTCGCCCATTGCGGCGATCATGGAGCACCCGGGGACCGACGTGCTCGCCCGGTCGGCTCGGAAATCGTCGGACCCTCGATCTAAGTTGGGACCATGGTCGACCGCGTGGATCCGCAGTTCCGTGCGTTGCCGCTGGCCGCGCTCGCCGACGCCGCGCTGGACCGGGCCCGTGCGCGGGGCGCCCAGGATGCCGACGTCCGCGTCGAGCGGATCGTCACCCAGACGATCTCGCTGCGCGACGGCTCGGTCACCGGCGTCGCAGACGAGACCACGGTGGGGCTGGCCGTCCGGGTGCTGGTCGACGGCGTGTGGGGCTTCGCCTCGCACGACGAGCTCACTCCCGAACGCGCCGCGGCTACCGCCGAGCGGGCCGTGCAGGTGGCGCGCACGCTCGCGCCCGTGGCCAGAGAACGGGTGGAGCGGGCACCGGAGCCGGTCCACGCCGGGCAGGAGTGGGTCTCCGCCTACACTCTCGACCCGTTCGACGTCCCGACCAGGGAAAAGGTGGCGCTGCTCGCCGAGTGGTCGCAGCGGCTCTTGGCCGCGGACGGCGTCGACCACGTCCAGACGGGCGTCGCCCAGGTCCGTGAATGCAAGTTCTACGCCGACCTCGCGGGAACCTCGACCATCCAGCAACGCGTCCGCGTCGCCCCGACCCTCACCGCCACGGCCGTCGACAGGGCGTCGGGCGGCTTCGAGACCATGGACAGCCTCGCGGCCCCCGCGGGTCGCGGGTGGGAGTACCTCACCGGCGACGGCTGGGATTTCGCAGCCGAGCTGGCCACGCTCCCGGAGCTGCTGGCGGAGAAGGTGAAGGCGCCCAGCGTCGTCGCGGGGCCGCACGACCTGGTCATCGACCCCACCAACCTGTGGCTCACCATCCACGAGTCCGTCGGCCACGCCACCGAGTACGACCGGGCCATCGGCTACGAGGCCGCCTACGCGGGCACCAGCTTCGCCACCCCGGACAAGCTCGGCACCCTGCGCTACGGCTCGCCGCTCATGCACGTCACCGGCGACCGCACGATTCCCAACGGCCTGGCCACGATCGGCTTCGACGACGACGGCGTCGCCACCACGCAGTGGGACCTCGTGCGCGACGGCGTCCTGGTCGGCTACCAGCTCGACCGCACGTTCGCGCCCCGCCTGGGGCTCGCCCGCTCCAACGGCTGCGCGTTCGCCGACTCCCCCCACCACGTGCCGATCCAGCGCATGGCCAACGTCTCGCTGCAGCCCGATCCCGAGAAGGACACCACCACGGAAGAGCTCATCGCGGGGGTCGAGCGCGGTATCTACGTCGTGGGCGACAAGTCGTGGTCGATCGACATGCAGCGTTACAACTTCCAGTTCACCGGCCAGCGGTTCTTCCGCATCGAGAACGGGGTGTTGGCGGGCCAGCTGCGCGATGTCGCCTACCAGGCCACCACCACCGATTTCTGGGGCTCGCTCGACGGCCTCGGCGGGCCGTCGACATGGCAGCTCGGCGGCGCCATGAACTGTGGGAAGGCCCAGCCGGGGCAGATCGCCGCCGTCAGCCACGGCTGCCCATCGGCGCGCTTCCGCGGCGTCAACGTGCTCAACACGAGCGAGGAGGGCCGTTGAGGCCGCAGGAGATCGTCGAGCGCGCCCTGGGCGCCGCAGCGCACCTGCACGGCTGCGCGGTGCTCGTCCGCCAGACCAGCGAGGCCAACCTCCGGTGGGCCAACTCGACGATGACCACCAACGGCTACAGCTCGGCAGGGCGCGTCACGGTGATGGCGCTCGTCGCGGTCGAGGGCGGGGTGGCAGCAGGCGTCGTGGGGTCCGCGGTGACGGTCGACAACCCGGCCCAGCTCGTCGACCTGGTCGCCGCCGCCGAGGCCGCCGCCCGCGACGCCGGTCCGGCAAGCGACGCCGCTCCGCTCGCCGAGCCGACCGACGCCGACACACTCTGGGACGACGCGGCCCACGAGACGTCCATAGGCGTCTTCGAGCGGCTTGCAGGCGATCTCGCCGGGGTGTTCGACGCTCCGGTGCGCCACTACGGCTTCGCCAGCCACGAGATCGCTACACACTGGCTCGGCACCTCCACGGGTGTGCGCAGGCGCTGGGTGCAGCCCACCGGTTCGGTGGAGCTCAACGTCAAGTCGGCCGACCTGGCGTCGTCGTCGTGGACGGGAGCCTCGACGGCCGACTTCGCCGACGTCGACGCGGCCGCGCTGGCCGCCGCAGCCGAACGCAGGCTGGAGTGGGGTGCCCGCCGCATCACGCTCCCCGCAGGCCGCTACGAGACGCTGCTGCCGCCGTCGGCCGTCGCCGATCTGATGATCTACCTGGCGTGGTCGATGGAGGGCAGGGCCGCGCAGGAGGGCCGCAGCGCGATGTCCGGGCCGAACGGCCTGCGCGTCGGCGAGCGCCTCACCACCCTTCCGCTCACGCTGGCCAGCGATCCGGCCGCGCCAGGGCTCGAGTACGAGCCGTTCCTCACCACGACGCGCTCGGACGACGGCATCAGCGTCTTCGACAACGGGGCGCCAACCCGCCGCGTCGACTGGGTGCGCGAGGGCGTCATCACCGAACTGGCGTACTCGCGGGCCGAGGCGGCCGAGTTCGGCACGACGTTCACGCCGCCGGGCGACAACCTGCTGCTCAGCGGCGGCGCGGGCGGGTCGTTGGACGACCTCGTCGCGGGCACGCAGCGGGCCTTGCTGCTGACGTGCCTGTGGTACATCCGCCTCGTCGATCCCACGACGCTGTTGCTCACCGGTCTCACCCGCGACGGGGTCTACCTGGTCGAGAACGGAGAGGTCGTCGCCGAGGTCGACCACAACTTCCGGTTCAACTACTCCCCGCTCGACGTCCTGCGCCGGGCGACGGAGGCAGGCGCCACCGAACGGACGCTCCCACGAGAGTGGAAGGACTGGTTCACGCGGGCCGCGATGCCGCCGGTTCGCGTCCCGGAGTTCTTTATGTCCTCGGTGTCGCTAGGCCGCTGAGCCGCCCCCGTTCGGCGAATACTGACGTGGGCTGCGCCGGATGTCTGATCACAGAGCTGACGTTCGGCGGTCGCTGAAGCACCGCCCATCGCACCACCGCGTGGCGTTGCGTACCCCGACCGCGTCGATGCCGTTGACTGCACGTGCGCAACGACGCGCGGATCTCGTCCACGAAGAAGGAGCCCGATCGTGTCGTTCGACGTGGTGAGCGCGTACACCCTGCTCGTCGGTGACGGCGATGGTCCGCCCAGTGTCAGCGTGCACAGCACCGCTGACGAGGCTTGGCGGGCCTTGGACCGAGAAGTCCGCAGCCGTTGCTGGATGCGTCCCCGCCCGCGCCGCAAGATGGACGCCGACGCGGCCACCCGCCTGGCCAACGCCTGGCGCGCGGCCGACCCCGAAAACCGCTACTGGAACCTCACGGTGCACCGCCTGCCCGTGCCGCTCCCCGTCATCGCCCGCCCCTTCGCGACGGTCCGCTGACCCCCAAGGTGAGTCGTGCATCCCGGCGCAGCGAGTCCGGCGTTTCGACCCGGTGAGTCGTGCTCCAGCCCCAGGTGAGTCGTGCATCTGGACCCGGTAAGTCGTGCATCTGGACACGGTCAGTCCGGCTTATCAGCACGGCGAGACGTGCACGTCAGCGCCGCGCGGCCGACATCGATGACGGTGTGCCGTCACCGGAAGGCGGCGATCACCGGAGCCATGCGGGCGACCGCTTCGACGTCGGCCAGGTCCACCAGGCGTACGGCGACTTCAGCGACGCCCGCCTCGGCGAGTTCACGAAACCGACCGACCTGGTCGGAGACGGTGCCCGCGTGCACCGCGGCCGCCCACTGCGCCGGGTCCGCACCGCGCGGCCGATGCCGGGCCACGAGAGAGCTCAGCTCGGCGAGATCCCGCGCGACCAGTGCAGACGTCAGATGTGACAGCGCCACGTCTCGCCCCGACGCCGCGCAGTGCGCACGCAGCACCGCGGCCTTCCGCGCGACCGTCGGCAGGTCCCCGAGCACGTTCGCACTGTCGGCGTAGCGCGCGGCCAGCGCCAGCGTCCGCCGCTCGCCTCCACCGCCGAGCACGATCGGCACCCGCTCTTGAAGCGGTCGCGGGTAACCGGAGGTGTCCGGCAGGTCCAGCACCCGGCCGTGGAACGGCTTGCCGCCCGCACCCCACAGGACGGGCAGGGCCGCGAGCGCGTCCTCCAACAGCGCATACCGCTCGTTGACCGGCGGAAACGGCCACCCGTACGCCCGGTGCTCCGCGGCGAACCACGCCAGACCCAGCCCGCACACCGCCCGGCCCCCCGACAGCACGTCCAGCGTGGCAATGATCTTCGCCAGGAGCCCCACGTTGCGGTATGTCACCCCCGCAACCAACGCCCCCAGCCGCACCCTCGACGTGCACGCCGCCAGCCACGCCAACGTCGTGAAGCTCTCGAGGAAGTCCTCCCACGCCCGTCCCACCTGCGGGATCTGTCGGAAGTGGTCCATCGTGTAGATCGCGTCGAACCCCGCGCCCTCGGCCGCCGCCGCAATGTCGCGCAGCCGGGGCGCCAGCATGGGAGAGCCGCCGGGAAACGCCGAGAGGTGCAGCGCGAACCGCAGCCCGACCGGCTCCTCCCGCTGCCGTCGCTCGGCGGCATCCGACCCGATGAACGGCGCCGGTACGACCCGCATCGGCTCCGGCGAGAGCACACGGTCGAAGCCCTCACCGGCCAGCTCGTCCCGCACCGTCGGCCACGCGCGGAGCTGGGCGGTCAGCGCGGCGGCGGGCACGGGATGTGGGCGGCCACGGTTGCGCGCCCGGCAGCTGCTCGCCGTCGCATCGACGGCGACAGCGACGCACGCCATCCCGTGCAGGCGCGCCAGCGTTCGCCAGCGCGCGCGGCGTTCGGCGTCCATCCCGGTCGTGTCGATCACGGTGGTCAGCCCACGGGCCACCCGCCGGGTGACGATTTCCTCCAGCAGGGCGAACGCGTCTGCGCTGGCGGCGATGTCGTCCTCACCCGCGCCGACCACACCGCGCAGTGCGTCGGAGGAGACGATGGTCGATGCGGGGAAGTTCGCCGCGGCCCAGGTCGACTTGCCTGCCGCACTGGGCCCGGCCAACACGACGAGGCAGGGGGAGGGCAGCAGCAGGGTCACGCCGGGCAGCCTCGCGCACCGCCGCCGACCCCGCCATCGTCACCTCAGGGGAGATCGTCAGCCCGACGGGGCGTGGCGGCATGCCGATAACGCCGTGCCCGGTCGCCGGACTCGCCGTGTCGACTCGCACGACTCACCCTGCCCGGTCGCCGGACTCGCCGTGCCAAATCGCACGACTCACCTTGGGCTTACTCCGGCGGGGACATCGGGCGCGGGTCGACGCCGCGCTCGGCCAGCTTCTCCGTGACGTGCTCGCTGATCTCGTCGGCCTTGCGGCGCTCGCGGACCCGGATGAGGACGAGCATCGAGACGCCGTAGGCGACGCCGAGGACCAGCAACACGATGCCGAGCCGCACGACGAAGCGCTGCAGGGGCTCGTACTCGAGGTTGCCGACGTTCACGATCGAGATGATGGCGAGCACACCGAGCGTGATGAGGTAGAACAGCACCGACAGCAGCATGTTCACCGAACGGGTGACCCGCTTGTCGTGGAACACGTCGTTCAGGAACGGCTCGCCCGCGGTGACGAGCAGCCGCCCGACCACGAACGTCAGGACCACGGATACCGCAAGCAGAGCGATGTACTGGGCGGTATCGCCGCTCATGATGGCCTCCCGGTGTGCTGTCTTGGCGGTGACGCTACGCGCAACCGGGCGTACCCGACACCTAGCCGGGCCCGACTCGCCGGTGGTACCCGTTTCCGTCCCCGGCTACTCGCCACAGACCGGTAACACGCTGGTCACGATGTGGGGCTGAGCACATCCAGGAATGCGGGCCCGAAAGCGCTTTCTCCACTACTGAATCGATTACCTGATCGGTTTTGTGAGTGAGTCGACAGCCGCCGGTTATGGGGTTCGCGGTTGGCCGCCGGTACCGTCGGGAATACAAATCTTCCAGCCACACCCGCTCCGGTTCGGGACGGGTGTGCTCCGGCATTTCCGGCGAAAGGTTATGGGCAACATGACGGCAGCGACCGTGCCAGGCCTCGATGCGAAGGCGACCCGCGAAGTCGGGACGCAAAACGATCGACTGCTCGCCTGGGTACGCGAGGTCGCGGACCTGACCACGCCTGACCGGGTCGTCTGGTGCGACGGGTCCGACGCCGAGTGGGACCGCGTGACCGAGCAGCTGGTCGAAGCGGGCACCTTCGTCAAGCTGAACGAGGAAAAGAAGCCCAACTCGTTCTGGGCCGCGTCCGATCCCGACGACGTCGCGCGCGTCGAGGAGCGGACGTTCATCTGCACCGCCGAGGAGGTCGGCGCCGGGCCCACGAACAACTGGGTCGAGCCGTCCGAGATGAAGTCGACGATGACCGAGCTGTACCGCGGCAGCATGCGCGGGCGCACGATGTACGTGATCCCGTTCTGCATGGGCCCGGCCGAGGCCGAGCATCCGATGTTGGGCGTCGAACTCACCGACTCCGAGTACGTCGTCGCGTCGATGAAGATCATGACGCGCATGGGCGCGGCGATCCTGCCGCTCTTCGACGGTCGCGGGGACGACTTCGTCAAGTGCCTGCACTCGGTCGGCGCGCCGCTCGCTGCGAACCAGGCCGACGTGCCGTGGCCCTGCAACGACACCAAGTACATCTCGCACTTCCCCGAGACCCGCGAGATCTGGAGCTACGGCTCGGGATACGGCGGCAACGCGCTGCTGGGCAAGAAGTGCTATGCGCTGCGCATCGCCTCGGCCATCGCGCACGACGAGGGCTGGCTGGCCGAGCACATGCTGATCCTCAAGCTGATCTCGCCGCAGGAGAAGGCCTACTACATCGCCGCCGCGTTCCCGAGCGCCTGCGGCAAGACCAACCTGGCGATGCTGCAGCCCACGGTCCCGGGCTGGCGGGCCGAGACCGTCGGCGACGACATCGCCTGGATGCGCTTCGGCGAAGACGGGCGGCTCTACGCCGTCAACCCCGAGTACGGCTTCTTCGGCGTCGCGCCGGGCACCAACTGGAAGACCAACCCCAACGCGATGCGGACGATGGCCGCGGGCAACTCGATCTTCACCAACACCGCGCTCACCGACGACGGCGACGTGTGGTGGGAGGGCCTCGAAGACGACGCCGAGGGCAAGCCCGCGCACCTGACGTCGTGGACCGGCGCGGAGTGGACACCTGACTCGGACGAGCCCGCCGCGCACCCCAACTCGCGCTACACGATGCCGATCGCCCAGTGCCCCGTCGTCGCCCCGGAATGGGAGGACCCGAAGGGCGTGCCGATCTCGGCGATCCTGTTCGGCGGGCGCCGCAAGACCACGGTCCCGCTGGTGATCCAGGCGCGCGACTGGCAGCACGGCACCTTCATGGGCGCCACGATGTCGAGCGAGAAGACCGCCGCGGCCGCGGGCGGGCTGGGTCAGGTGCGCCGCGACCCCATGGCGATGCTGCCCTTCCTTGGTTACAACGCGGGCGAGTACTTCCAGCACTGGATCGACATCGGCAAGGGCGCGGACGCCGCCAAGCTGCCCGAGATCTTCTACGTCAACTGGTTCCGCCGCGGCGCGGACGGCCGCTTCCTGTGGCCGGGCTTCGGCGAGAACAGCCGGGTGCTCAAGTGGTGCGTCGAGCGCATCGAGGGCACGGCCGCGGCCACCGAGACCGCTGTCGGGCGGGTGCCGACGCCCGACCAGATGGATCTCGACGGCCTCAGCGTCGCCGCAGAGGACGTCGCCGCCGCGTTGGACGTCGACGCAGAGGAGTGGAAGGCGGAGGTCCCGCTCATCGAGGAGTGGTTCGACAAGATCGGGGAGAAGCTGCCGACGTCGATGCGCGACGAGCTGGAGGCGCTGAGATTGCGCCTGGGGATGTAGCGAATCTCCAGCGCGCCGGTCCCGAACGGCCTTATCATCCCGCGTGTCCGTGTCGCCCTCGACCCCGCGGGAGGGTCCCACATGTCAACGTCGACGCCACCGACGCCACCGACCGACGAGAGTTCGGGCTTGCGGTTCTCGCCGTGGAACCTGTTGCTGCTGCTGCCGTTCCTGATGCTGGTCACGCCGTGGTTCAACGCGGCCGACCCGCACCTGTTCGGCCTGCCGTTCTTCTACTGGGTGCAGTTCGCCTGGGTTGCGGTCGGCGTGGTCGCGGTGGCGATCGTCTACGTCCGCACGCGTGAGGAGATCAACCCCGAGGTGTCCGGTGAGGGCCTGGACGTCGACGAGCTCGACGAGGGGACGCGGCGATGAAGTGGACCGAGCTGATCGTGTTCGCGGTGCTGTTCCTGGCCGTGACGGTGATGGGGTTCATGGCGGCGCGCTGGCAGCGCGACGGGACCAACCTGGACCATCTCGACGAGTGGGGGCTGGGCGGGCGCCGGTTCGGCTCATGGATCACCTGGTTCCTCGTCGGCGGTGACCTCTACACGGCGTACACCTTCGTCGCCGTGCCCGCGCTGCTGTTCGGCGCGGGCGCGCTGGGCTTCTACGCGCTGCCCTACACGGTCGTCCTCTACCCACTGGTGTTCCTGCCGGTGGTGCGGTTGTGGTCGGTCGCCCGCGTGCACGGCTTCGTCACCCCCGCCGACTTCGTCCGCGGCCGCTACGACAGCTCGCTGCTGGCGTTCCTCGTGGCCGTCACCGGGCTCGTCGCGACGATGCCCTACATCGCGCTGCAGCTCGTCGGCCTCGAGGCCGTGCTGCGCACGATGGGGCTCAACGCGAGCGGCTTCCTCGGCCACCTCCCGTTGCTGATCGCATTCATCATCCTGGCCGTCTACACCTACCAGTCCGGCCTGCGCGCTCCCGCACTCATCGCGTTCGTCAAGGACATCTTGATCTACCTGGTGATCCTGGTCGCGGTGATCTACCTGCCCGCGAAGCTCGGCGGCTGGGACTCGATCTTCGGTGCGGCATCCAAGAAGCTGGCCACGCCCAATCCGACCACCGGCGCCCCCACCGGCTCCATCCTGCTGACGGCCAACAACCAGCTCCAGTACGTGACGCTGGCCCTTGGCTCGGCGCTCGCCCTGTTCCTGTACCCGCACTCGATCACGGGCGTCCTGTCCAGCCGGGGCCGCAACGTGCTCAAGCGCAACATGGTGGCGCTGCCCGCCTACTCGCTGCTGCTGGGCCTGCTCGCGCTGCTGGGCTACGTCGCGATCGCCGCGGGGGTGAAGCCCATCGTGTCGGGCGCGACCGGCCGCGCCGACACGAACACGATCATCCCGGTGCTCTTCGAAAACCAGTTCGGCTCGTTGTTCGCGGGCATCGCGTTCGCCGCGATCGGGATCGGTGCGCTCGTGCCCGCCGCGATCATGTCGATCGCCGCCGCCAACCTGTGGACGCGCAACATCTACAAGGAGTACATCAAGCGCGACGCCACGTCCGAGCAGGAGGCGCGGCAGGCCAAGCTCGCATCGCTGGTGGTCAAGTTCGGCGCCGTGCTGTTCGTGCTCGCGGTCGACCCGCAGTTCTCCATCGACCTGCAGCTCATCGGCGGCGTGATCATCCTCCAGACGCTGCCCGCCGTCGCCATCGCGCTCTACACGCGGTGGTTGCACCGGTGGGCGCTCGTCGCGGGCTGGGTGGTCGGCATGGGCTACGGGCTCTACCTGCTGTGGCTCATCCCGAACCCGGCCAACGGCAAGCAGCACTTCGGCGGCTCGGCGCTCACGCTCGACAAGCTGACGGTGTTCGGCTGGCACCCCTTCGCCGGATCGCCGGTGCAGATCTACGTCGGCTTCGTCGCGCTCGTGGTCAACTTGGTGATCACGGTGTTGGTGACCCTGGCCCTGCGGGCGGGGCATGTCAGCGAGGGCGTCGACGCCACCCATCCTGCCGATTACCACGCCGACGAGGGTTCGCAGCGGTTGCGCCCCGTAGCCGCCGCCGTCGCGGCAGAGTCCTGATCGGACCGTTCTGAGCTGGGGAGACGACCGCTGGGCGGTGTGTGGAAACCGCTCGGCCGCCCCGTGGGCGGCGCCACCCGTTTGCCACTGCGTGCTCGGGCGTTCACTCACTGGAGTGGCCGGACGACGCCGTCCGTGACCATCTCGGCGGCTCAGCGTTGCCCGTGACTCTTTAGTTGTGCAACATTCCGTCGATAGCCGCGATACGAACGGTGACCGTTGCCGCTTCGGGGACGGCAGCGGAGGTGACCGGGTGTTGCACGTCGGACCGAGGATCGGCCAAGGCGGCGGCGAGGACGACGCCGACTTGGCCGTGTTCGTCGACCGCCTCGCGGCGGCCGGATCAGACGAGGCAACGGAGAAGGCGCGCGAGCACGTCCAGCGGGTGATCGCGGAGGCCGGGACCCCGCCCGGCGTGCGCCGCCTCGCCGAGGCGCTGGCCGCGTCGCTCGCGGACCGGGCGCCCGCACCGCGCAGGCCTGCTGAGGACGCGTCCACCGTGGTGGCGGCGATGCGGGCGATGCCGCTGCTGATCCTGCAGGACTTCGACGTCGCGGCGGTGGCAGGCGCAGTGGCCACGCTGATCGGCGACGGGCGTCGCGTGCTGGTCACCGCGCCGACGTCCGCGGAGTTGGCCGCCCTCGCCGCGACGTTGCGGCCCGACGTCGCCGACCGCGCGTTGGACGCCCTGCCCGACATGGCCCCCGGCGAGCTGCGCGAGCTGCGCAGGCTGCTCGTCACGGCCCCACTGAGCCCAGCGGCGGCAGGCGGCAAGCAGCTGCCACCGGCGGCCATGGTGCCGCGCCCCGCCGAGGTCGCGGCGCTCTGCTCACGGATCGAGCACAACGCGGCGTCCGGCCCCGCCGCCATGGTGCCCGCGCTGCTCAGCGGGATCGACTACGCCCGGCGCGAGGCGGTGACGTCCGTAGCGCGCTTCGTCCACCGGTCGCTGCGGGCGATGTACCCGCGAGCGGACCGGCAGTGGGCGTGGAACCTGCTCAACGAGCTGATCTACAGCAGGCACCGGCCCGAGTTCGACCAGCTCCTGGAGGACACCGCGCAGGCCGTCGGCGCGTTGGACCGGGCCCGGCAGCTGCCGTCGGTCGCGGTCACGGCTCCCCTCCCGCCCGGAGCGCTGGCCATCCTGCGTCGCTACGGCGAGTTCCTTTTCGGCGGCGGGCGCACGCGGGGCTACCTGCGCATGCCCGCCGAGCGTCGCGACGCGATCCCGGTGCTCCGGCTGCTGCGGGTCGACGGACGGCCACCCGAGACCGCCGACGACGTCCGCCGCGGGGTCGAGCACCTCGAGCTCGGCGCGCGGCTGGCCCGGATCGACCAGGGCTGCCACGCGGTGGGCATCCCCGCACCGCGGGACGAGCGCGAGCTGACCGAGCTGGCCGACGGGCTGGTCAGGGTGGCCGCCGCGGCCCGCTCGGTCGGGGCGCTGCGCCACGACGTCCTCTTCCTGGCTGCGGACTCGCCCCTCGCCGTGCCCGACGTCGACACCGCCGAACAGGTCGCCGCAGCGATCCTCGGGTACGCCCAGCACGGGGTCTACGCCGACGCGGACGGCAAGCTCGACCGGATGGCTGCCCAGCTCGCCGGGGCGTGCCCCGCGCTCGTGCCTGCCCCCGAGCACGAGGCGGCCGTGCGTGCGCTGCGGGCTCGCGACGCTCCGGCGTACGCCGCAGCCGTCGACGCGTTGAACGCCGCCCGCAGGCAGGTGGCCGACGCGGAGCGCCAGGCCGCGCTGTTGGAGCGGCTCGTCGCCATCGCCCCCAGGCTCGCGAGCACGTGGGCCGAGTTGGCGCCGCACGACCCGGCCGGGCTCGGCTTCGTCTGCCTGCGCCCGATGGACGCGCTGCTCTCCGCGATGCCGGAGGCCGACAGCGCCGACGTCGTCATGGTGCTCGGCGCGCATCGGCTCGGCGTCGAGCGGCTCCTGCTGGCCGCCGCGGCGCCCCGGCTCATCGCGGTCGTGCCGCCCGGTGAGACGCCGGACGAGTCGCCGACCGCGCTCAGCGTGCTGCAGCGCGCGGCCACCCCGGTGATCCGCGGGCGCGCCGCGGCCGGGCGCAACGTCGTCCCGATCGGGTCGCGGTCCGCGGCGGCGGCCGACGCGACGAAGGTGGGCAAGGCGGGCGCCTAGGCTGGCACGTATGGGCGCGCACGAGGTCAGCCGGTTCGGTCACGTCGAGCTCGAGGACATGCCCGACGACCTGCGGGAACGGGTGGGGGCGATCGCCGCGAAGTCCGGCTTCGTGCCGAACGTCTTCCGCGCCCTGGCCCGGCGCCCCCGCGAGCTGCGGGCGTTCCTCGACTACCACGACGCGTTGATGGAGTCCGCCGACGGCCTCTCCAAGGCCGAGCGCGAGCTCATCGTCGTCGCGACGTCCGGGGCGAACCACTGCACGTACTGCGTGGTCGCCCACGGCGCGATCCTGCGCGTGCGCACCAAGGACCCGGAGATCGCCGACCGCGTGGCCACCAACCCCTACGGGGTCGAGCTGTCCGAGCGGGAGCGCGCGATCGTCGACCTGGCGCTGCTGATCGCCACGGAGTCCGCGTCGCTCAGCGAGACTGAGCTCGACGACGCGCGCCTGGCGGGCCTGTCCGACGAGGAGATCTGGGACGTCGGGGCCATCACCGCGCTGTTCGCGATGTCCAACCGGTTGGCCCACCTGACCGCGCTGCGACCCAATCCGGAGTTCTATCTGATGGGGCGCCTGCCCCGCTGACCCGCCGGGGACAACGAGCAGCCGACCCATCACGCTGCGTTCTACGTCCCCAGGTCAGGCGTCGTTGTACGGTGTGGACCGACGTCGAAATCGGACAGGGAGTGCTGTCCGAAACAAGCCTGCAATGTGTTCGTAACGGACCGCGGCGACGATCAGCACATGTCGAACCTGTTCGGAAAGCAGGTGGCGATCGTTTCCTACCGCCTCGGCACGGCGGACGGCGTGTCGGTCACGGCGGCGCAGTGGGTGTGTGCGCTGCGTCAGCTCGGCATGCGGGTGCGGACGGTCGCGGGGGACGGGCGGCCCGATGTGCTGATCCGCGGCCTTGCGGTGGAGTCCCGGCGGCCGCCGTCCCACCGCGAGCTCGCGGCGGCGCTGGACGACGTCGACCTCGTCGTCGCCGACAACATCTGCTCGCTGCCGATGAACCGCGCGGTCGGTGAGGCGTTGGCCGCCTACCTGCGCGGGCGACCCGCGGTGCTGCGCCACCACGACCTGCCGTGGGAGCGCGAGCGCTATGCCCACCTCACCGGCTGGCCGCCGCAGGACCCGGCCTGGTGGCACGTGACGATCAACGAGATGGCGCGCGAGGCGCTTGCCGTCCGCCGCGGGATCCGGGCCACCACCATCTATCACGGCTTCGACGAACGGCCGTGCCCCGAGCAGCGCGCCGCCGTCCGGCGCCTGATCCGGGTGGGCGAGGGCCCGCTGGTCCTGCAGCCGACCCGGGCCATCGCCCGCAAGGGCATCGACGTCGGACTCGCCCTCACCGCCGCGATCGGCGGCACGTACTGGATCACCGGGCCCGCCGAGGACGGCTACCAGGCCGACCTCGACGCCCTCTTGTCCGGCGCGGGCGTCGAGCACCGCCGACGGCTGCCCTTCGGCGTGCAGATGGCGGGGGCCTACGCGGCCTCGGACGTGGTCGCGATGCCGTCGTCGTGGGAGGGCTTCGGGCTGCCGTTGATCGAAGCGGCGCTGCACCGGCGTCCGGTCGCGGTCGGGACCTTCCCGGTCGCGCGCGAGCTCGCGAAGTTCGGCTTCGAGTGGTTCGACGCGGCGGACCCCGGCCCGCTGCGGGCGTTCCTCGCCGATCCCGACCCGGCGTTGCTCGACCGCAACGAGGCCGTCGCCCGCGCCCACTTCGGCATCGACGCGCTCGCCCGCCGCCTTTCGTTGATGCTGTCCGGGGCGCCGATGTGCGCGCACTCCGGCGGGCCTGCGACCGAGGCCGAGGTCTGCGACTGCCTCAGCGCCTGACGGCGCAGGCCCGACCTGCGGGTGCGCGAGGCCGCCACACCCGCTGCGACGTGCGGCTTTCCCGCAGGTCCCGCGGGCGGTGAGGCGCCGGGATACGGTGGAGGCGACCGAACCACACCCACCCTGGAGGTTCTCCCATGGCTCTGATCAGAAGGCTGGCCGTGCTCGCGGGCGCCGCGGAAGCGGCGCGCCGTTACGCCCAGCGCAACCCCGAGCAGGCGTCGAAGTTCCTCGACCAGGCGGCCCTGTTCGTCGACAAGCAGACCAAGGGCCGCTACTCCGGCCAGATCACCGGCGTCACGCAGAAGGCCAAGTCGGCCGCGGGCATCCCGCGTCCGCAGGCAGGCCCCGCAGGTAACGGGCACGTGACGGCCTGACCTGATCCCCTGCTCCGGGGTTCGTGCGAGTATGCGCGTGAGAGGGCTGGACGCGGTCGCCCCGACCGGGCGACCGCGTACGGCCGGAGACCGGACCACACGCCGGGCCACCAGCCGGGCGCCGCGTCCGTCGAGCACAGGAGGTCCGCAGTGGCCGTACCCCAACCCCCCTGGACACCGGAGTCCGTCCCCACCCCCGAACAGGTGGTCGCCGGCCTCAAGGCGACCGACGAGGGCGGCGCCGATCTCGTCCAGCTGCTGACGCCCGAGGGTGAGCGCGTCGCCGACGAACGGTTCGACGGCTGGGCCGAGGACATCGGGGTGGCGGAGCTGCAAGGGCTCTACCGCGACATGGTGCTGGTCCGCCGCTTCGACCGCGAGGCCAACGCCTTGCAGCGCCAGGGCCAGCTCGGCATCTGGGTGCCCCTGCTCGGCCAGGAGGCCGCGCAGATCGGGGCGGGGCGGGCGCTGCAGCCGCAGGACATGGCGTTCCCGTCCTACCGGGAGCACGGGGTCGCGTGGTGCCGCGGCGTCGACCCCACCGACCTGCTCGGGATCTTCCGCGGCACCGACCACGGCAGCTGGGACCCCAAGGCCAGCCGCTTCCACCTCTACACGATCGTCATCGGCAACCAGTGCCTCAACGCGACCGGGTACGCGATGGGCCAGAAGTTCGAGTCGAGGGTCGGCGAAGGCCCCGACGCGGAGGCGACGATCTGCTTCTTCGGCGACGGCGCCACCAGCCAGGGCGACGTCCACGAGGGCTTCGTGTGGGCCGCGGTCTATGACGCGCCCGTCGTCTTCTACTGCCAGAACAACCAGTGGGCCATCTCCGAGCCCAACGAGCGCCAGACCCGCGTGCCCCTCTACAAGCGGGCGGCAGGCTACGGCTTCCCCGGCATCCGGGTCGACGGCAACGATGTGCTCGCCTGCCTCGCCGTCACCCGCTGGGCGTTGGAAGAGTGCCGCAGCGGCAACGGACCGGTGCTCATCGAGGCGTTCACCTACCGGATGGACGCGCACACCACCTCCGACGACCCCACGCGCTACCGCCTGGCGGGCGAGCTGGAGCTGTGGAAGCTGAAGGACCCGATCGAGCGCGTGCGGGTGCACCTCGTCCGGTCGCTCGGCGTGGCGCAGGAGTTCTTCGACGACGTGACGCGCGAGTCCGACGAGCTCGCGGCGCGGTTCCGCCAGTTCTGCATCGACATGCCGCAGCCGGGGCCCGACCGGATGTTCTCCGAGGTCTATGCGGAGGAGTCGCCGCTGGTGGCGGCCCAGCGCGAGCAGTACCTGGCCTACCACGACTCTTTCGAGGACGTGTGAGATGCCGACGTTGACCTTGGCCAAGGCGTTGGGTGACGGGCTGCGCGCGGCGATGGAGCGCGACCCGAAGGTGCTCGTGATGGGCGAGGACGTCGGCAAGCTCGGCGGCGTCTTCCGCGTGACCGACGGATTGCAGAAGGACTTCGGCGAGCAGCGGGTGCTCGACACCCCGCTGGCCGAGTCGGGGATCATCGGCACCGCGGTCGGCCTCGCCATCCGCGGGTTCCGGCCGGTGTGCGAGATCCAGTTCGACGGGTTCGTCTTCCCCGGGTACGACCAGATCGTCTCGCAGCTGGCCAAGCTGCGCTTCCGGTCGCAGGGGCGGGTGCCGATGCCGGTCGTCGTGCGCATCCCCTTCGGGGGCGGGATCGGCGCGGTCGAGCACCACAGTGAATCGCCGGAGGCGCTGTTCGCGCACGTCCCGGGCCTGAAGGTGGTCGCGTGTTCCAACCCCGTCGACGCCTACTGGATGATCCAGCAGGCCATCGCCAGCGACGACCCGGTGATCTTCTTCGAGCCCAAGCGGCGGTACTGGGAGAAGGCCGAGGTCGACCCCGCCGCGACGCCGTTGCCGCTGCACGCGGCACGGGTGGTCCGGCCGGGGTCGACGCTCACGCTGGTCGGCTACGGGGCCGTGCTCAAGACCTGCCTCGAGGTGGCTGCCGCCGCGGCCGGGGACGGGCAGGACCTCGAAGTGATCGACCTGCGGACGCTGTCCCCGCTGGACCTCGACCCCGTCGTCGAGTCGGTGCGGCGAACCGGGCGGCTGGTGGTGGTCGCCGAGGCCCCTTCCGAGGTGTCGGTGGCCGCTGAGGTGGCCGCGCGGGTGCAGGAGCGGTGCTTCCACTCGCTGGAGGCGCCGGTGCTGCGGGTCGCGGGCTTCGACACGCCCTACCCGCCGTCCAAGTGCGAGGACGACTACCTCCCCGACCTCGACCGGGTGCTCGACGCCGTCGACCGCTCGCTGGCGTGGTGATCGCATGAGACGCGAGTTCGCCATGCCCGACGCGGGCGAGGGGCTGACCGAGGCCGAGATCGTGACGTGGAGCGTGGCCGTCGGCGACGAGGTCACGGTCAACCAGATCCTGTGCGAGATCGAGACGGCCAAGGCGGCGGTGGAGCTGCCGTCCCCGTTCGCGGGCACGGTGGGCGAGCTGCTGGTCGAGCCGGGCCAGACGGTCGCGGTCGGCAGCCCGATCATCGTGATCGAGACGGCAGAGGCGGCGGTGGCCGGGTCGAGCGGGGAGGCGGCCGCGGCGGCGGGTCGGCCAGCGGTCGCCGGGTCGGGTGGCGAGGCGGGTCGGACGGCGGCCGGGCCGGGGAACGAGCCGGGCGCGAAGATCGGCGAGGCCGGGGTGGACGGCCGGATCGCCACGCTGGTGGGGTACGGCCCGCGGCCCGGCTCGGTCAGCCGCCGCCCCCGCAGGGGAGCCGGGGCTCGGCCGGGGGCGCGGGAGGCAGGCTCGGCTGCGACCGGGTCGCACGAGGCAGGCTCCGCTCCGATCCCGTCGGGGCGCGCGCAAGCAGCCCCCGCCCCGCCCCTCACCGCCCCGCGGACCTCGGCCCCGCTCCTCGCAGGCCCGCAGGCCTCGGCCTCGCCACCCGCAGGCCCGGCACTCGCAGGCCCGCCTGCCTCTGCCCCGCCCCTCGCCAAGCCGCCCGTGCGCAAGCTGGCCCGGGACCTGGGCGTCGACCTGCGGGCCGTCGTCCCGGCAGGCGCGGACGGGGTCATCACCCGCGAGGACGTCCAAGCGCACCTGCGCGCTGTCCCCGCAGGCCCACCGGTCGCGGCACCTGCCCCGGTCGTCGCAGGCGTGCGGCGCGAGCCGATCAGAGGCGTCCGCAAGGCCACCGCGGCCGCCATGGTGGCGAGCGCGTTCACCGCGCCGCACGTCACCGAGTTCCTCACCGTCGACGTCACCGAGACGATGGCCCTGCGCGACCGCCTGCGCGCAACTCCGCAGTTCGCCGACGTGAAGCTCACGCCGCTGGCTTTCGTCGCGAAGGCGATGTGCCTGGCCGCCCGGCGCACTCCCGAGGTCAACTCACACTGGGACGAGGCCGCGCAGGAGATCGTTTCCTACGACCACATCCAGCTCGGGATCGCCGCCGCCACCCCGCGGGGGCTGATGGTGCCGAAGATCCGCGACGCCGACACGCTCACCCTGCACGGACTCGCCGCCGCGCTCGGCGCGCTGACCGCGATCGCGCGGGAGGGCAAGACGCCGCCCGCCGATCTCGTCGGCGGCACGATGACGATCACCAACGTCGGAGTGTTCGGCGTCGACACCGGCACACCGATCTTGAATCCGGGCGAAGCGGCGATCCTGGCGGTCGGCTCGATCAAGCAGGCGCCATGGGTGGTCGATGGGGCGCTCGCCGTGCGGACCGTCTGTCAGCTCGCGCTCTCGTTCGACCACCGCCTCGTCGACGGCGAGCAGGGCAGCCGCTTCCTGGCCGACGTCGGCGCGATCCTGCAGGACCCGGGATCGGCCGTCACGTTCTAAGTGAGCCCTGCGGAAACTTCGGGCGTCCTTCCATCGTTGTATGGACATGCCGTTCGTGCTCCTGTACCTCGTGGTCGAGATCGTCGCGTTGGTCGCTCTCGGGTCCGCGATCGGCCTCGGCTGGACGCTTCTCGTGCTGTTGGCGGGCGCGCTGCTCGGGATGTGGCTCGCTCGCCGTGAAGGTGTGCGCGCGGCGCAGGCCCTCGCGGAGGCCGTCACCCAGCGTCGGTTGGCGCACGCCGAGGTCACCGACGGCATGCTCGTCGCCGCCGGTGGAGTGCTGCTGTTCGTGCCCGGCCTGGTCACCGACCTCGCAGGCATCCTGTTGCTCCTGCCGCCGGTACGCCACCTGGTCCGCAACCGGCTCGTGCGCATCGCCGAGACTCGGGTCCCCGAGCTGCGCACCGCCCGCATCCGCTCCGGCGCCACGATCGTCGACGGCGACGTGGTGGGCCCGCGCCGCGAGATCACGGTGATCGAGGGCCCGGCCCCCCGCCGCTGATTGCCCCCGCGTCGATCGCGGTCTCTACCGTTTTCTAGCGCCTCACCGAGAGAACGGGATAAAGGGCGATCGGCGACACGCCATCGCGTTCCCTAGCCGCTTCTACGGTCCGCGCAAGATTCCCCGATACGGTCCGATCGTGGACCCCGTGCGCAATCCCTTCGCCCCCGGCGCAGGCCAGCGCCCGCCCGAGCTGGCGGGCCGCGACCGGGAGCTGGACGCGTTCGAGATCGTGCTGGAGCGCGTCTCCCGCGGCCGCCCCGAGCGCAGCCTGGTGTTGACGGGCCTGCGCGGCGTCGGCAAGACGGTACTGCTCGGCGAGCTGCGTTCCATGGCGGTGCGAGCGGGCTGGGGGGCGGGCAAGATCGAGGCGCGGCCCGAGGCCGACCTGCGCAGGCCGCTGTCGGCCGCGCTGCACCGCGCCGTGCGTGACCTCGCCGTGCACCACGGCGACCTCGAGCGGGTCGACGAGGTGCTGGGTGTGCTCAAGGCGTTCGCGCTGCGCTCCTCCCCGGACGGCGCGAAGCTGCGCGACCGCTGGCAGCCCGGCATCGACGTGCCCGTCCGCTCGGGCCGCGCCGACTCCGGGGACATCGAGATCGACCTGGTCGAGCTGTTCACCGAGGTCGCGACGCTGGCCTCGGACGTGCAGAGCGGGGTCGCCATCCTCATCGACGAAATGCAGGACCTGCGCCCCGACGATGTGTCGGCGCTGTGCGCGGCCTGCCACGAGCTGTCCCAGTCGCGCGCGCCGCTGGTCGTCGTCGGGGCGGGCCTGCCACACCTCCCCGCGGTGCTCTCGGCGTCGAAGTCCTACTCGGAACGGCTGTTCACCTACATCCGCATCGGCCAGCTCGACCGCGCCGACGCCGACTTCGCCCTGCTCGCGCCCGCTGAGCGGGAAGACGCCTCGTTCGACGTCGACGCACTGGACGCCCTCTACGCGGCGTCCGGCGGATACCCCTACTTCGTGCAGGCCTACGGCAAGGCGAGCTGGGACGCCGCTGTGCGGTCTCCGATCACCGCGGCGGACGTGAAGATGGCCGCGCCCGAAGCGGAGGCGGAGCTCGCCGTCGGCTTCTTCGGCTCCCGCTTCGAGCGGGCCACGCCCGCCGAACGCGAGTACCTACGGGCGATGGCCGAGCTGACCGACGGCCGCGACGAGCCGGTCGGGACGGCGGGGATCGCCGACCATCTCCAGCGCCGGGCGTCCTCGTTGTCCCCGGCCCGTGACAGCCTGATGAAGAAGGGGTTGGTCTTTTCGGCGCAGCGCGGTCAGATCGCGTTCACCGTGCCGCATTTCGGTCGCTATCTGCTCGCTCAGGCGTAGGAGTAGTCCATTCAGGTGAAATGATGTGGACGGGCGTGGCGCCGTAACGCGGCGCCTCGTTCGACCGAATCCCAGTACAGCCCCGTGGTGCTGTCGGACCCCCGACCTGCCAGCACTACGGGGCTGTCTCGTGCCCCGGGTCCGCGGGCGGGGACGCGTCGCCGATAGCATCGAGCGGTGCAGGATGCCAAGCTCCAGATCCAGATGCTGCACGACCGGGTCATGGTGAAGGCGGACGCGTCCGGCGAACGGCGCAGCGGAGCGGGGATCGTCATCCCGGCGACGGCCGAGGTGGCCAGACGCCTGGTCTGGGGCGAGGTGTCCGGCGTCGGGCAGCATGTCCGCACCGTGAAGCCGGGTGACCGTGTGCTCTTCGCCCGCGACGACCAGTACGAGGTCGACGTGCAGGGCCAGACCTACCTGGTGCTCCGTGAGCGTGAGCTGCATGCCGTCGCGTCCGAACGCGCCGAGCACGGCACCGGCCTGTACCTGTGACGACGCGGTAAGGGGAAAGTACGGATGCCCGAGCGCCATTCGACGCCCGGCGAGATGACCGCGGAGCAGGACGCCGAGCCTGAGCTCGACACCACCGACGGTGCCACGGAATCGTCGACCGTCGTCGCTCCCGCCCCGACGCAGGCGCCCTACGCCGAGGTGGCGCCCGCGCCTGGGCCGAGCGAGCAGCCGACCGTCCAGATCACCGCCGACGAGCCTGCGTCCGACGTCGCGCGCCCCTGGCGCAAGCGCGCGCTGCTGATCACGAGTGGCGTGGTCGCCGCGCTCGCCCTGCTCTACGGCGGCGACCTGCTGTTCTCGGCAGGCTCGATGCCCCGCGGCGTGACGGTCGCGGGCGTGCCGGTCGGCGGGCTCGCCCTCGCCGACGCCGAGCACACCGTGGCGGCCCGGCTTGAACCGCGCATCCAGCAGCCCGTGCCGGTCACCGTCGGCGACGCCAAGAGCACGGTCGACCCGCGCACGGCCGGACTGTCCGTCGACTGGGGCGCCACCGTGGCCCGCGCGAGCGCTCAGCCGCTCAACCCGATCACGCGGATCACGTCGCTGTTCCGCTCGCGGGAGGCGGGCGTGGTCACCCGGGCCGACCTGGCCGCGTTGGGCGCCGCGCTCGCCGAGCTGAAGCCCGCCGTCGACAAGCCCGCCATCGAGGGCACCGTGCGCTTCGAGGGCGTCACCCCGCAGCCCGTGGAGCCCGTTGCCGGGCAACAGCTCGACGTGCAGGCCGCGGTCGACGTCCTGGCCAGGGACTGGGTCTTGAGCACCCCGGTCGCGCTGCCGATCACCCGCCTCATGCCCATCACCACGGCCGACGACGTGGCTGCGGCGATCGAGAAGGTCGCCGCGCCCGCCGTCGCCGGGCCCGTCACGGTCATCGGCGAGAAGAACACCCGCGCCACGCTCGCGCCGCCCGACATCGCGGCCGCGCTGTCGTTCCGCGCGAATCCGACGGCGCGGCTCGTCCCCGAGCTCAACCAGGACAGCATCGCGGCCGTGTTGAAGCCCGCGCTCGCCGCCTCCGAGACCCCCGCCCGCGACGCCGCCCTGGACTTCACCGGCCCCACCCCGGTTACGGTCCCGTCGCAGGACGGCCGCGGTGTCGATTACCCGGCCACCGTCAAGGCCCTGCTTCCGGTGCTCACCGCAACCGGCCAACGACAGCTCACGGCCGTGTACGGCCCGCAGCCCGCCAAGCTGACCACCCAGGGTCTGGCCACGCTGGGCATCGCGGGGATCATCGGCGAGTTCACCACGCACGGCTTCGCGGCCGATTCGGGCATGAACATCAAGCGGGCCGCAGGCCAGATCAACGGCATGGTCGTCGCGCCGGGCGCCACCTTCAGCCTCAACGCGGCCACGAACCCCCGCGACGCGGCGCACGGCTACGTCGAGGCCGGGATCATCGAGGACGGACACCCCGCCCGCGGCATCGGCGGCGGCGTCTCGCAGGTCGCGACCACGTTGTACAACGCGTCCTACTTCGCGGGCATGACCAACGTCGAACACCGGGAGCACAGCTTCTACATCAGCCGTTACCCGGCGGGGCGCGAGGCCACGGTGTTCGACAACGTGATCGACCTGAAGTTCCGCAACGACAACCCCACCGCGGTCATGATCCAGACGGTCTGGGTGCCGGGCTCGATCACGATCCGCATCCTGGGGACGAAGCGCTACGACGTCACGTCCACGGCAGGACCGCGCACCAACCCGACGGAACCGAAGACGGTGACCCTCCCCGCCGGTCAGCACTGCACGCCGAGCAAGGGCGCGCCGGGCTTCACGATCACCGACACCCGCACCCTGCGCGAGGTCGGCACCGGACAGACGCACTCCGAGACCCGTACGGTGCACTACAACCCGTCGCCGATCATCGTCTGCGGCGACTGATCAGCAGTTCGGGCCTTTCGCGAGGCCCGTCACAGTTCGTACCCTCGCGGTAAGTCAACGGCGATGAGAACGGTGGCGGGATCATGCGGATCACGGACGTACTGCGCGGTAAGGGTGCCTCGGTCGCCACGGTGGAGCCTGCGGCGTCGGTCGGTGAACTTGTCGCCTTGCTCGCCCAGCACAACGTGGGCGCGCTCCCGGTGCTCGACGCCGGACGGCTGGTGGGCATCGTGTCCGAGCGCGACGTGGTGCGGCGCCTGCACGCCGGCGGGGCCGGGCTGCTGCAGCTGCGCGTCGCCGACATCATGACCAGCGGCGTCACGACCTGCGAGCCCGGCGACAAGGTCGAGGACCTCGCCCGCATCATGACCGACCGGCGGTTCCGGCACATGCCCGTCGTCGACAACGGCGACCTGATCGGGATCGTGAGCATCGGGGATCTGGTGAAGGCGCGCATCGACCTGCTCGAGGCCGAACGGCAGCAGTTGCAGTCCTACATCGCAGGCTGAGGCCCGTGCGCGGAAAACGTTGCCCTGGCGACGTTTTCCGCGCACGGTCAGAAGGCGGCCTCGGGCACGTCCATCAGGGTGTTGTCCGCGTGCTCGACGATCGCGCGCTGGGCGGTGAGCAGCGGGAGCTGCGTGCGGGCGAAGAAGCGCGCGACCGCGACCTTGCCCTCGTAGAACGGCTGGTCACGACCGGTGTCCGCGGCGAGCGCGCCGAGCGCGACCTCGGCCTGGCGCAGCAGAAGCCACCCGACGAGCAGGTCGCCGACGGCCATCAGCAGCCGCACCGTGTGCTGGCCGACCTGGTGGATGGCGCGCGGGTCCTGCAGTGAGGCCACGAGGTAGCCGGTGAGCGCGGCGAGCATGCCCTGGACGTCGGCGAGCGCGGTGGCCAGCAGGACGCGCTCCTCCTTGAGCCGCCCGTTGCCCGCCTCGGCGTCGAGGAACTCCTGGATCTCGCCGACGACGACGCCGAACGCCGCCCCGTTGTCGCGCACGATCTTGCGGAAGAGGAAGTCCATCGACTGGATGGCCGTCGTGCCTTCGTACAGCGAGTCGATCTTCGCGTCCCGGATGTACTGCTCGATGGGGTAGTCCTGCAGGTAGCCCGATCCGCCGAGCGTCTGCAGCGACTGGACGAGCTGCTCGCTGGCGCGCTCCGAGCCCACGCCCTTGACGATCGGCAGCAGCAGGTCGTTGACCCGCTCGGCCGACCCGGCGTCCTCGCCCGTGGCCGCGGCGATCCGGATCCGGTCCTGCCAGGTGGCTGTGTACAGGTAGACGGCGCGCAGCCCCTCCGCGTACGCCTTCTGCAGCATCAGGCTCCGGCGGACGTCGGGGTGGTGGGTGATCGGGACCCGCGGGGCGGTCTTGTCGAGCATGCGCGAGAGGTCCGCGCCCTGAACGCGCTCCTTGGCGTACTCCAGCGCCGTTAGGTAGCCCGCCGACGCGGTGCCGATCGCCTTCGTGCCCACCAGCATCCGGGCGTACTCGATGATCTGGAACATCTGCGCGATGCCGTCGTGGACGTCGCCGAGCAGCCAGCCGACGGCGGGGACGCCGTGCCTGCCGAACGTCAGCTCGCAGGTGGTCGAACCCTTGAGGCCCATCTTGTGCTCGAGGTTGGTGACGAAGGCGCCGTTGCGCTCGCCGGGCGCGCCGGTCTCGGTGTCGAAGTGGAACTTGGGCACGAGGAACAACGAAAGGCCCTTCGTGCCCGGCCGCGGCGTGATCCCGGGACCCTCGGGGCGGGCCAGTACCAGATGCAGGATGTTCTCGGTGATGTCCTGGTCGGCCGAGGTGATGAACCGCTTCACGCCGTCGAGGTGCCAGGTGCCGTCGGCGTGGCGCACGGCCCTGGTGCGGCCCGCACCGACGTCGGAGCCCGCGTCCGGCTCGGTGAGCACCATCGTGGCGCCCCAGCCGCGGTTGATCATGATCTCCGCCCAGCGCTGCTGCTCCGGCGTGCCGTTGCGATGGACGACGGTCGCGAAGCTGGGGCCCGCGAGGTACATGAACGCCGCGGGGTTCGAGCCGAGCATCAGCTCCGCTGCGGCCCACTGCACGGTCGGCGGGATGCCGTAGCCACCCAGCTCCGTTTGCAGCCCGAGGCGCCACCACTCGCCGTCCCACAACACCTTGAAGGCGTCCTTCAGCGACTGCGGCAACGTGACGGAGTGGTTGGCGGGATCGAAGACGGGTGGGTTGCGGTCGGCGTCGGCGAAAGACGCCGCGAGGGGGCCGACGGCCACGCTGTTGAGCTCGCGGAGGGTGTCGCGCACGGTGTCGAGGTCGGCGCTGTCGAAGGGCGCGTCGCCCAGCCGCTCCTGCACGCGGAAGACTTCGAAGAGGTTGAACTCGATGTCGCGCAGGTTGCTCTTGAAGTGGCCCATGGCCTGCCCCTCTTAGCGTCTACTCGCTGGTAACTTAATCCTATTACCCGTCGGTAACTTCGGCAACCGGCCGCCGATGCGGCCTGGATGAGCGACACACCTTCGGGTTCTGGAGTTGTGCGACTCCTGACCGAGATCGCATCGTGCGCCGGTGTTCGGGGCACGGATGACACGCAGGACGCTGCTCGCGGGTGGGCTGGCGCTGGTCGGGAGCGCGACGGTAGATCTCGGACCGCTCGCGGGCCCGGCGTGGGCCGGGGCGCAGGCCGCGCCTCCCGCTCCGGTCGGACCGGTCGGGCCGCCGATCCTCGACTGCGGGGGCTGGGGCGCCCGGCCCAACTGTGCGGTCGTCCCGGTGTGGAACCAGCGGCCGGTCAAGATCCTCGTGCACCACACGGCAACGCCGAACCAGACCGACGTCAGCCAGGACGCGGCGGTCGTGCTGGCCCGGTCCATCCAGAAGTTCCACATGGACGGCAGGGGCTGGCTCGACACCGGTCAGCACTTCACGATCAGCCGCGGCGGGTTCGCGATGGAGGGGCGCCATCGCAGTCTCGAGATCGTGCGCGCGGGCCGTCAGCAGGTGGAGGGTGCGCACTGCACCGGGCAGAACGTCGTCGCGGTGGGGATCGAGAACGAGGGCACCTACACGGCAGTCGACCCGCCGTCTGCGCAGTGGAACCGGCTGCGCGAGCTCTGCGCGTGGATCTGCGGCCGGTACGGCATCCGGCCGACCGAGCTGTACGGGCATCGCGACTTCAAGAACACCGCGTGCCCTGGCGACCACCTCTACGCGCTGCTCCCGAAGCTGCGGGCCGAGGTGGCCGGGGTGCTGGGCCAGCGGGTCAACGCGGTGGTGAAGGCGTCGTGGCCGCTGTTGCAACGCGGCGACCGGGGGCCTGCCGTCACCGCGGCGCAGTACCTCTTGCGGGACGCGCACGCCACGACGGCCGCGCCGACCGGGGTGTTCGACGACGGCACCGACGCCGCCGTCCGCCGGTTCCAGGCCGCGACCGGGGCGGAGGAGGTCAACGGCCTGCTCGGCGGGCAGTCGTGGCCGGTGTTGGCCCGGCCGACGTTGCGGGGCACGGGCGGGGACGCCGACCGCGCCGTCGACGCGCTGATCGCAGTCCGCGGGGCCGAGGGCGTCCCCGACACCGTGACGACCCCGGTCTGGCAACGCCTGCTGGGCACCGGCGGCGCCCCGACCGACCTGACCAGCGACCCCCCGAGGTGAGTCGTGCACCCCGCCCCGGTGAGTCGTGCACTTCGCCCCGGTGAGTCCGGCTTTTCGGCACGCCGAGTCGGCCACCCCGGCAGGGTGAGTCGTGCACCCCGCCCCGGTGAGCCCGGCGTTTCGGCACGCCGAGTCGGCCGATCACCGCGAGGACTCAGCCGCCCCCACCGACGTGAGCGGCCCTCCAGTAGCCTCCAGCAGCGCGTGCCTGGCTACGTTGTGTTCTGCTTCCGTTACGATGAGTCAAAGCATCCGTTTGGCCGAGTCGGACGGCCAAGACGCTGGCCGACACCGACGTCCTGGAGGGTCGTGATCACCGCGTGGGCTACGCCCTCCTCCGCGGCCGCGCTTGCGGGATCGCTCGCGGCGTCCAGGTTGTTGCGTGAGGCGCTCGACCGACCGGAGCAACTGGGCCGCGTCGACATCCTCGGTCCGGCAGGCACCGGCAAGACCGTGCTGCTCGACGCGCTCGCGGACATCCTCGCCGCCGCGGGCCGCACGGTCATGCGCACGATTCCCGACGCCGACCCGGGTCCCGACGCCGCGGTGCTCGTCGACGACGGGCACCGGCTGACCCCCGACGAGCTCGCCCGGCTCGCGCAGCTCGCCACCGGTCACGTCGGCGTCCTCGTCTTTGCGCACCGCCCGTGGCCACGACCGGACGGCCTTTCGGCCCTCGGCGCGGTGCTGGCGACGCGCCGCGTGCCCGTCGTCCTCGGCGCGCTCGACCGCTCCGGCGTCCAGGCCCGGATAGCGCACATCCTCGGCGAGCGGGCCGCGCGGCCGTCGGATGCTGTCGCCGATCTCGTCCTCGCCCAGACCGGCGGCCATCCCGCGCTCGTCGACCGCATGCTCACCTCACTCGTCGAGCAGAGCGGCCCCGATCCGGCGCGGTGGCGCTGGGACCCGGCTCGGCCGCCCGCCGGGGTGTTGGCTCAGCTGGGATACGCGATCCACCGTCTGCCCGACGGTGTGCGTGATCTTCTCCGGGCGCGGGCGCTCGGTGCGCCGCTGGAGCCCGACCTGCTCGTTCCGCTGCTGGGTCCGGCGGTCACGGTCGATCCCGCCGACCTCGACGAGCTGGTGGAGGCCGCACGGGCGGAAGGCCTGCTCACGGCGGACGGGGCGCCCATCCCGCTCGTCTCGGCGGCGGTGCTGGAGCGCACGCCCCCTGCGACGCGGATGGAGCTGCAACGGGCGATCGCGGAGCGGGAGCTCGAACGCGGCGGCAACGTGCTCGCCGCGGCTCGTCGGCTGCTCGGTACCGGGGCGTCCGGGGCTCGGGTGGCAGGGGTCTTCGCCGCGGCGGGCGACGAGTCGCTGCGCACCGGCCTTCCCGGGGCGGGCGAGCTCTATGCGGCGGCCGCCGAGGCGGGCGGGCCCCCGCTCGAGCTCGCCTCCCGGCGGGCCGAGGCGGCGCTGCGGGCGGGAGAGCTCGACTTGGCGTTGGCCCAGGCCGACCAGGTGCTCTCGGCGTCTGACGAGATGCGGCCTGCAGACGTCGCACAGGCGGGGACCGTCGCCGCGGCGGTGCTCGCGCACCGGGGGATGCTCGCCCGCAGTGCTGCGCTCTACCGCTTCCTCGGTGCGCGCATGGGCCGTGAGGCGGTCGTGGCTGTTCCCGCCCTGATCGGCACCGGCGCGTTGGACGAGGCGCGCGAGATCGTGACGTGCCCGTCGGCGCGGCCGCCGACGCTGCTCGCGGGCGCGGAGGAGCTGATGGCGCAGGGCGTCGTGCGCTCGGTGACGGGGTCGCCGACGGCCGCGCTGTCCGAGCTCACCCGGGCCGCGGCGCTGCTGGAGTCGAGCCATCGGGCCGCGCTGCTGCCCGACACGCCTGCCGCGCTCGCCGCGCTCGTCGCCGTGCACTGCGGTGAACTGGACGTGGCGCAGTCGGTCCTGGAGCGGGCGGTCCGCATGCGCTCGGGCGGTCGGGCGACGGCCGTCCGGCACCGGCTGCTGCTGGGCTGGATCGCGCTGTTCCACGGGGCGACGGGGACGGCGCGGGCGGCGCTGGCGTCGGCGCCTGCGCCGCTGGAGCCCCGCGACGAGTTCGTCGCCGCCGCGTTGGAGGTGGCGATCGCGCGGCGCAGCGGAGATCTCGCCGCCCTGATGCCTGCGTGGGGACGCGCGCGGGAGGCGATCGTGCGCCACCCCGTCGACCTCTTCGTCCTCCAGCAGCTGGGTGAGCTGGCGGTCGCCGCGGCGCGGCTGCGGGAGACCAGCTGGGTTCGTCCGCACCTCGACGAAGCCGCGGCGCTCCTGGAACGGCTCGGCAACCCCGCGCTGTGGGCTGCTCCTCTGCACTGGTCGGGGCTGCAGGCGGCGATCGTGGCCGAGTCGCGCGACGACGCGGCCCGGCACGCGGCGGCCGTCGTCGCGGCTGCGGGGGCCAGCCGCTATGCCGGTGCGCTCGCCGCTGCCGCGCCGCACTGGGTGCAGATGCTCGACGCCGAGGTCGACGCGGACGCCGTCGAGGCCGCGGCGCGCGGGCTGCACGCGGTCGGGCTGGCGTGGGAGGGCGGCAGGCTCGCGGGCCAGGCGGCGATCCGGACCCGCGACCGCAAGGCCATGTCGGCCCTGCTGGCCTGCGCGCGGGCGATGCAGGCAGGCGGCGTCCGATCGGCGGGTGTCGTCGAGGGCAACGCGGCGGCTGACGACGATCCCCGCGCCGCGGCCATCGTCGACTCCGACGACCCCGGCGACGGGCCGCTGTCGGAGCGGGAACGGGAGGTCGCCGCGCTGGTGCTCGAGGGGCTGACGTACAAGCAGATCGGCGAGCGGCTGTTCATCTCGGCGAAGACGGTGGAGCACCACGTCGCGCGGATGCGCCAACGCCTCGGCTCCGGCAGCCGGGGTGAGCTGTTCGCCCACCTGCGCCAGATCGTCGG
>DASWUV010000266.1:0-4643 GCA_036401495.1 Pseudonocardia sp.
CTGGACCTGGCCACGGTGGTTCTTCCCGGCCTCGTCGTACTGGGCGCACTCGCCTGGGTGATCGGACGGGTGGACGCCGACGCCCGCGACGGGGCGTGGCGGCGCATCGCAGCGGCCCGCCGTCACCTGCACGAGCAGGAGCGTGACCTGTGGGAGTGCCTCACGGGCGACGCCTGCCCGGACTGTCCGCTCCGGCGCCACCGCACGTGAGCTGCGCCACGGTCACCCTGCGGCAGCGCTGGGGCGGGTCCGGGGGCGCAGCCGCGCCGAACCCCTCGCCTCCACCAGCGCCAACGCCGCCCGGAGGGCGCTCGCCGCGTCCAGCGTGGCGTCGCGGGCCGCGGCGCTCACGGCTGTGAAGCTGGCGTAGCCGTGCACCAACCCGGCGAACCTGCGCGCCACGACCGGCACGCCGTCCGCCCGCAGCCTGGCCACGAGCTCCTCCCCCTCGTCACGCAGGGGGTCGAAGCCCGCGGTCGACAGGTACACCGGCGGCATGCCCGACAGGTCCTCGGCGCGCAGGATGGCGCCGCGCGTGTCGTCGGGCGGAACACCGTCGGGCAGGTACAGCCGCTCCAGCTCGGCGATCGTGTCCGCGGTGAGCCCGAACCCGGTGCCGAACAGCTCCCGCGAACCCCCTGACCGCTCCGTGTCGACCACCGGGTAGAGCGCCAGCGCGAAGGCGGGCGGCGCGACCGTCTCCTGGTGGGCGACCACGAGCGCGAGGTTGGCGCCCGCGCTGTCGCCCCCGACCGCGATCAGGTCGGGATCGGCACCGAGCTCGGCTGCGCGCTCCCGGACGGCGCGGTAGCCCGCGATCGCGTCTTCCAGCCCCGCCGGGTAGGGGTGCTCGGGCGCGAGCCGGTACTCGATCGACAGCACGCGGACCCCCGACTGCGCGGCCAGCAGCCTGCACAGCGGATCGGTCGACGCGATGCTGCCCACCACGAAGCCACCGCCGTGGTAGTAGACGAGCAGACCCGACAACGACGGCGCCGAGGGCGGGACGTACAGCCGTGCGCGCAGCAAGCCGGTCGGACCGTGCAGCGTGAGGTCATAGGTCTCGATGTCGTCCGGGCCCGGCGGCGCGGCCACCTCGGCGGCGAAGTCGGCCTGCCTGCGCTGCTCGGCGAGAACCGACTGATCTAACGTGCCTCCGTCGGACGACTCGAGGAGCGCACCGACCCGGCCGAGCAGCTGCAGGTCCATGTCCAGCACCTGGCCGTCGCGGCGGATCACCGGTCCGGCCAGCAGCCTGCGCAACGGTCGGGGCAGACCGAAGATGAGTCGGAACGCCCACCGCAGCCCCAGCACCCGCCACCGCATGTTCGAGATCGAACCGTTCACCCCCGTACGGTACGCCGGAGATGGCTGTCCGTCTGTCCGCTTTCACCCTCCCCACGGACTCCCCGGCGCGCCGCGGCGACACCCTCTAGAATTTGCGCGACGGCACAGCGCGTAGGGACGAGGCGGGTATGGGACGGCTGTCGACCCGCGAAGTCGAGCCCGAGTTCCGCGCTCTCGCCGACGCGACACCCGCGCTGATCTGGGTCGACGACGCCGAACGCGGCCGCACCCTCGTCAACCGCGCGTGGCGGGAGTTCACCGGAGCGGCCCCTTCCGACGACCTCGGGGAGAGCTGGCCTGCCCGCGTCCACCCGGGGGACGTCGAGCGCTGCACCCTCGTCCGTACGGCTGCGGTCGCGGCGGGCGAGCCTTTCGAGCTGGAGTACCGGCTGCGCCGCGCCGACGGCCGGTATTGCTGGGTGGTCGACCGCGGCGCCCCCTTCGGCGACGCGGGCACGTACGTCGGCGGCTGCCTGGACATCGACGACCGGCACCGTGAACGCGAGCGACGACGGCTGCTGGACACCATCGGGTCGGCGATGGACGCCGAAACGACCGTGCCGGGGCGGCGCGACGTCCTCGTCCGGGCGCTGGTGGACGAGGGCCTCGCCGACATGGCCAGACTCGTGGACGTCGCCCTCGGTGCGCCGCGCACGGTCGCGGTGGCGGCGGCCAACGCGGAGGACGAGCAGGTCATTCGCGAGCTCAACGTGCCGTGGGGCCTCGACCGGGGCCTGCTGACCACCGGCGTCGCCCAACTGTTCGTCGTGGACGACGGCTACCTCGCGCTCAGCACGGCCGACGAAGGGCAGCGCGGCGCACGGCGCGGGCTGGACATGAACACGGTCGTCGTCGTGCCGCTGCGCGCGCGCGGCCGCGTCGTCGGCGTGCTGGCGACGGCGCGGTCAGGCACGTCGCCGCCGCAGGAGGACGCCGACGCCGCCCTGCTGGGCGAGATCTGCCAGCGCGCCGCCATCGCGCTGGACAACGCCGCGCTGCTCGCCGCGGAGCAGGCGACGACCCGGCGGCTGGAGCTGTTGCAGCGGGCCACCGCAGCGCTCTCCTCTTCGGCGAGCCCGCGCGCGGTCGCCAGGACAACGGTCCGTCAGCTGGGCGAGCTGCTGGGCACCGCGGCGATCGGCGTCTGGGGCCGCCGCGACGACACCCTGGTGCTCCTGGACGGCGAGGGGTGGCAGCCCACGGTGCACGACGAGTGGGCGCGCATGCCGCTCAGCGGGCGGAACCCGATCTCCGACACCGCGCGGGACGGCGCCTCGCGCTGGCTGCAGACCACGCAGGACTGGATGCGCGGCTACTCGGAGAGCTACGCCGAGCTCGCGGCCGCCGGATACCCGAGCCTGCTGACGCTGCCGCTGATCGTCGGCGACGACCGGATCGGCGCCATCGCCGTCGGCCTCGAGACAGACGGCATGCCCGCCGACAACCTGGCCGCCGACGACCGTTCGGTCGCGCTCGCGCTGGCCGACCAGTGCGCCAACGCCCTGCAGCGCGCCGGGCTGCTCGCCGCCGAGTCGCTGGCGCGGCGCACCGCGGAAGGCTTGTCCGACATCGTCTCGGCGTTGTCGGGCGCCACGACGCCGTCCCAGGTCGCGGCCGTGATCGCCAGGGACGCACTCGCGCTCGGCGCCGCCGAGGCGGTGGTCGTGGTGCGCACGGGCGAGCAGCTGGAGGTGCTGGCGGGGCCGCCCGGCAAAATCCGGCTCAACAGCAGGCACCCCCTGGCCGCGGCCGTCCGCACCGGCCACCCGGCCTGGCCCGGCCGGTCGGGCGGTGCGGTCGGCGGGCTGCCGTGCGACGCGGTCGTCCCGCTGCTGCTGGAGGGCCGCGCGATCGGCGCCATCGGGCTGGCCTTCTCGGCGGAGGCCCCGCAGATGGGCCCGAGCCAGCGCGCGATCATCCTGACCGTCGCGGGCCAGTGCGCGCAGGCCTTGGACCGAGCCCGGCTGCATGCCGTCGAACACGAGGTCGCCGACATCCTGCAGCGCAGCCTGCTTCCCCGGGAGCTGCCGCGGCTGGCCCGGCTCGCCGCCGCGCCGCGCTACCTGCCCGGCAGCGCCGACACCCAGGCGGGCGGTGACTGGTACGAACTGATCCCCGTCGACGACCACCGCGTGGCGCTGGCCGTCGGCGACGTCGTCGGGCATGGGCCCGCCGCCGCGGCGGTCATGGGGCAGCTGCGCAGCGCGCTGGCCAGCTACCTGCTCGACGGCCACGGACCGGCCGCCGCGCTGGAGCGCCTCGACCGCTTCGCCGCCCGCATCCCCGGCGCTCAGGGCAGCACGTGCGTCTGTCTCACGCTCGACTGGCTCACCGGCGAGCTGCGCTTCGCCCGCGCGGGCCACCTGCCGGTGCTGCTCGTAGGGCCGGACGGGGCGGAGTACTCCGAAGAGGGCGCGGGCACCGTCCTCGCCGTGCTCGGCCGCCCCCCGTTCGTCGAGGGCACGGCGACGATCGCGCCCGGCACGTCGGTGCTGCTCTACACCGACGGTCTGGTCGAGCGCCGCGGCGAGGTCATCGACGAAGGGCTGGCGCGCCTGGCCACCGCGGCCGCGACCTACCGCGACGCCGACCCGGACACGCTGGCCGACGGGGTGGTGTCCGACGTCCTCGGCGACGCGCCGCCGTACGACGACGTCGCGCTCGTCGTCGTACGGCTGATGCCCGCCCCGCTGGCCGTGACCCTGCCCGCGGCGCCCGAGTCACTGCGCGCGCTTCGCCGCTCGATTGCCGCGTGGGCGGGGACAGCAGGCCTGCCCGAGGCCGTCGTCGACGACCTGCAGCTCGCCGTCGGCGAGGCGGCGGCCAACGCCGCTGAACACGCCTACCCCGCCGCGGGCGAGGACGCCACGTTCGACTGCGCGCTGCGGCGCATAGCCTCCGGCGACATCGACGTCCGGGTGCGCGACCGCGGCCATTGGCGCCCCGCCCGGCCCGACCCCGGCTTCCGCGGCCGCGGCCTGCAGGTGATCCGGGCGCTCGGGCGGGACGTGCGTCTGCGCGCCGACCCCGGCGGCACCGAGGTGCTGTTCCGGTTGCCCGTCGGCCCGCGGTCGGCCCCCGCGGCGCCGCAGCCCGTCCCCGGCCTCGACGCCGACGCACCGGTGGTGGCGGTCACCGGCGACCTGGACCGCACCACGGTCGACGAGGTGCGCGCGCGGCTGCTCGCCGCCATCGAACCCGGCGGGCGGGTGGTCGTCGACCTGCGCGAGGTCCACCACCTGTCCAGCGCAGGCCTCCGACTGCTGGTGGAGGTGGCCGACCGGGCGACGAACCTG
>DASWUV010000267.1:0-2158 GCA_036401495.1 Pseudonocardia sp.
GCGGCGATGGAACGGTTCCTGGAGTTCGCCGAGGCCTGGGGCGAGCGTTACCCGGCGATCGTGCGGTTGTGGGAGAACGCGTGGGCGGAGTTCGTGCCGTTCCTGAGCTTCGGAGCCTGTTGCGAAATCGGTGATGTGGCGGCCGCAGTCTGCTCTGATCACTGCGGTGAGCGTCAGGACGGAGCGCGTTGGTGTTGTTAGAGGTCGACAACCACGTTGGTCAGCAGTGGGCGGCGCGGTGGATCTTGCGGAGGTTGAAGGCGGTCGCGGCCAGGTGTAGTTCGCTGGTCGCGGCGGGCAGGCCGCGGCGGGAGAACCGGTCGAGGAGCTTCTTGAGGTTGCCGATGCCCGGTTCGACGGTCGCGCCGCGGCGCTTGTAGAGCCGGGCGCCGTCGTCGGTGCGTAGCCGGTGGCGCATCTGTTGTCGCGGTGTCGCGTCCGGTCCGATCGGGTTGAGCACGGTGCTGGTGCGGGAGGTCTTGGCCTGCTCACGGCCCTTGCTCAAGGCGATCAGCCGGTCGGGCCCGGATGCGGCGAGGTTGGCGTCGCTGGCGTATCCGGCGTCGGCCAGCACGGTGCCGATCACATGTTCGGGGTTGCTGGTGTGCTGATGCAGTTGATCAGCAGCGTGTTGGGCGGCGTGCATCATCGGCACGAAGGCGGCCTGGTCGTTGGTGCTCTGACCGAGTTGGACTGCCACGATGAGTTGGTCGGCGGTCACGGCCACTTGAGCGTTGTAACCCTGCAGGTAGCCGCGGCGGGTGGGCATCAGCCGCGAAGAGGGATCGCTGAGGTTGGCCACCGCTTCTCCCGGCCGATACGCCTTCTTGGGCGAGGTGCGGCCTGGTCGGTGCCCCGCGCCGGGTGGCGGCTGTTGCTCGGCGAGTGCGGCGTGCTCGGCGAGTGCGGCGTCGACGGCGCGTTGAGCACGCACCACGTGCGGATGTTGCTCGACCGGGACCGTCGGGCGACCCCTCGGTCGTCGACCGGCGGCGATCAGCGCGGCCCGGCGGTCCAGCTTGGCCTGCTGGCGGGCGACCGCGCGGGCCAGATGCGCCTGGGCCTCAGCCAGTCGATGCGGCCCGCGCGGGATGCGCCCGACTACCGACTCGCCGGCCTGGGCGCGTTCGAGCCGCTGCTCCGCGCTGGTCTGGCGTTGCTGCCTCGCCTGCTGCTCAGCGTGTTCGCGGGCGTTGATCTCGGCCAAAGCCGCGCGCAGCCGCTCGGCACGGCCGCTGCGATCGCGCAGGCTGGGCGGCATCCGCTGCCCGCCACCGCCCTCGCGGTCGGGATCGTCCTCGACGTGGGCGGCGGCTTCGGCGGTGTCGACCTGCGCCGCATCACGCAAGAGCGCGTCGACCTCACCGACCAGCCAGTCCCGGTGGCGGTTGGCGTCGATCGAGGCGTTCGCCGCGATCTTCGTCCCATCGATCGCGACGGTGCCGAACCGGGCCAAACCCGCGGTCGCGGCGACCTGCAAGACCTGCGTGAACAGCCCCGCGAACACCTCCTGGTGGTCGACACGGAACCGCGCAATCGTCGTGTGATCCGGCACGTCCTGCGCACACAACACCCGAAACGCCACGTCGGTGAGGCAGCGCTGCTCGATCTGCCGCGACGAGCGCACCCCCTGGCAGTAGGCATAAATCAACAGAGCCAGCAGCATGTCCGGGTCATAGGCTGCACGCCCGGCCCCGGCACGCGGATGCCGAGCATGCAACGCCGAGCGATCCAGCTGGGCCACGATCTCCAGCACCAGCCACACCAGATGATCGCCAGGCAGCCACTCGCGCATGTCCGGCGGTAACAAGAACCCCTGATCCCGCTGCACGAGACGATACGAACGCGCCACACCGATCATCCTGGCAACACAACAAGATCCACTCGCGCGACCCGCCGATTCTGCAACAGGCTCCATGACACACTCAGGTTTACGCTTGACTGGCCAGCCGGTCAACGATGATCGAACGTCTCGTAGGTCACTCCGGCGATCGCCCTCAGACGGGGAGCAACGCCTCCACCACGGCCGCGAGTTGGGCGGCGGTACGGCACTCGTGCATGGGGAGCACATCGGCATAGCGCAGCGCAGCCGAGTCGCCGCTGCCCCACTGATGCCGCGGCTCGGGGTTGAGCCAATGTGCGTGCCGCGCGACGCCGA
>DASWUV010000268.1:0-4089 GCA_036401495.1 Pseudonocardia sp.
TGCTGACGATCAGCACCGAGTGAAGCCACGCGAATCCTGAACCTCGCTTCAGTGTCCTGCCGCACCGCCTCCGATCGTCAGTTCGGTGAGTCGGTCGAGGTATCGGTCGTCGACCGGGCGGGCATGGGTGAGGCGCCAGAACACCGGGGCGATGGTCAGGTCCAACACCAGGTCGATGTCGTCGGCGGCGAGTTCGCCGCGAGCGTGTGCCCGGTCCAGGGCGACCCGGGCCCAGGCCAAGCGCGGACGGGTGATGTTGCGCGCCACCGCCTCGGCGAGGACGGGGTTGCGGTCGGACTCGGCGATCAGATCGGGCAGAACTGCGCGGACACGCGGGTCGGTGAGCCAGTCCAGGGCGGCCTGCATGATCGCGCGCACGTCACCGCGCAGGGACCCGGTGTCCGGGACGGGACCGGTCATGATGCTGAGCCGGGCGAGCCCGTCGACGGTCATCTCCAGCTTGGACGGCCAGCGCCGGTAGATCGCGCTCTTGCCGACACCGGCGCGGCGCGCCACCCGGTCCACCGCGAGGCGTGCGTAGCCCGATTCCGCCAGCTCGGCGACGGCCGCGATGGTGATGGCCTCGGTCACCGCCGGGTCGAGCACGGCAGCGCCTGTTGGTGTCCTTCGGGCAGTGGTCATGCCATCAGCTTAGCTCGGGACGAGACGGTTCCGTCCTGACCGTGCTACGTTCACGGCCGACGGACGAGACAGTCCCGTCCCGACCACAGGAACGCGGAGGACCGACACATGCCAACCGTTCTCGTGACAGGTGGAACCGGGACCACGGGTCGCCGGGTGGCGGCCTTCCTGCGTGCTCGTGGCGTCGAGGTGCGGACAGCCAGCAGGCATCCCGTGGCCGGTGCCGACCACCACGTGCTCTTCGACTGGGCCGACCCCGGCACCTTCGCTGCCGCCGTAGCCGGTGTGGACCGGGTGTACTTGCTCGCCCCGCTCAGTGACCCCGACCCCGACGCAGCCATCGGCGCGTTCCTCGACACGGCTGTCGCGGCCGGCACCCGGCGAGTGGTACTGCTGAGCGCTTCAGCGATCACCGACGCGCCATCAGGGCTGGGCGCGGTGGCCCCGCTGGTGCGGGACCGGGCGCCGGAGGCGGCTGTGCTGCGGCCGTCCTGGTTCATGCAGAACTTCGTCGGGAACCACCCCGTGGCGATCGGGATCCGGGAGCGCGGACGGATCGAGACCGCGACCGGTCACGGGCGGGTCGCCTTCGTCGACCCCGACGACATCGCCGCCGTCGCCGGTCACCTCCTGCTCGGGGAGCCGATCCCCGACGGCGAGCTGGTCCTGACCGGCCCGCAGGCCCTGAGCTACGACCAAGCCGCCGCCATGGTCGCCGAGGTCACCGGCACCGAGGTTCGCCACACATCGGTATCGGTCGACGAGCTGACCGCGGCGATCGAGGCCGGCGGGATCCCCCACGACTACGCGCGGATGCTCGCCCGGATGGACGACGAGATCGCCAGGGGCAGCGAGGAGCGGATCACCACCACCGTGCGGGACGTGACCGGCCGGGCGCCCCGCTCGTTGCGCGACTTCCTGGTCGACGCCCACCGGACCCGCTCGACCGACCCGACGCCTGCGGTCGCCTGATGCGCCCCGTGGTATTCGCCGACGACCGGCAGTTCTGGTTCGAGACGCTGCGGATCCTCGGGCACGCCGCCTACGGCGGATCCGACATCGGCGAGGTGCTGACCACCGCCGAGGCGATCACCCCCGGCGATTACGACAGCTGGCACGACGCGTGGCGAGCGACCGCCGACCGGGTCGGCGCCCAGGCCGGGGCCAGCCTGCTCGACGGACATCACGTCAGCGCCCGCGACGGCATGCTGCGCGCGGCGACGTACTACAACACCGCCGAGTTCTTCCTCCACGGCGACCCCGACGACCCCCGGATCAACGACGCCTACGAGCGCGGCGCCCTCTGCTTCGCCACGGCGTCGAGCCTCTATCGACCGGTGATCGAGCCCGTGCGGATCCCCTACGAGGGCACCGTACTGGAGGGCTGGTTCTACCGTCCCTCCCTCGACGGTGCCCCGAGCCCGACGCTGGTGATGCACAACGGCTTCGACGGGAGCGCCGAAGAGCTGCACTACCTCGGCGGGCTCGCCGCACTCGATCGCGGATACAACGCCTTGTCCTTCGACGGGCCGGGGCAGCCCAGCGCGCTCCACCGCCGCGGCCTGGTGCTGCGCCCCGACTGGGAGCACGTGGTCGGCCCGGTCCTGGACCACCTCGAGACCCTTCCCGGCGTCGACCCCGACCGGGTCGCGCTGATGGGCGTCAGCCTGGGCGGGATGCTCGCCCCACGAGCCGCCGCCTACGAACCGCGCCTGGCTGCCGTAGTCGCCGTCGACGGCGTGTACGACGCCGCCGAGGCGCTGACCGGTCTGCTTCCCCTACCCCGCGCGGAGGTCGAGCGGCGCACCCGCGCTGATCACGACCCGGCCTTCGACGACCTGCTCGACCGCGCCGCGGCGGGCAGCCCCACCCTGCGCTGGGCGTTCGGGCACGGTCGCTACGCCACCGGCACCGCTACCCCGCGGGAGTTCCTCGCCCGGTACCTCGACTTCCACCTCCGCGACGGGGTCGCCGAGCGCATCACCTGCCCGGTGCTGGTCTGCTCGGCAGGCGACGACCTGTTCTTCGCCGGAGACGGAACCACCACGCCCCAGCCACAGGAGCTCTACGACCACCTCACCGCTCCCGCGCACCTGCAGCACTTCACCGCCGCCGAGGGCGCCGACGCCCACGGTCATGCCGGAGCCGAACGCCTGGCCGCGGCGCGGATCTTCGACTGGCTCGACACCACCCTGGCCCGCCCCGACACCCGCACGACCAGCGCACCGCAGAAGGAGTTCGCGTGAACCTGCAGGAGGTCAGTGACCGGCTCGAGATCCAGGACGCCGTCCACCAACTCGTCCGCGGATTCGACCGCCGCGACTGGCACACCGTCGAGCACCTCCTCGCCGACACCGTCGTCTCGGACTACACCGCGATGCTCGGCGGTACGCCGCAGACGACCACCGCCGCCGACCAGACCACGTACTACCGCGAACAGCTCGACCCCCTCGACGCGACGATGCACGCAGCCACGACGCTGCTGATCGACCTCGACGGCGACCGCGCCACAGCGAGCGTCAACATCCTCACCTGGCTCCGCCGCGAAGCAGCACCCGACGGCCCGATGTGGTCCAACGGCGCCACCGGAGACATCACCCTTACCCGCACCGCAGACCGCTGGCGCATCACCGGGATCACCGTGCGCCCCACCTGGGCCGAGGGCAACACAGCCGTCCTCGACCCCGCCAACTGACCGACAACGACAACCCACGTCGCGCCCACTCCGGAGGTTCCCATGACCACCCATGACCACCCCACACCCCAGCACGCACAGCCGGGCCGACGCCCGCGTCGACAGCACGCCGTGCTCGGTGTCGCCCTCGCGGCCGCTCTGACGGGTTGCACCAGTGCCGCCGCCGTGCCCGCCGATGTGACGGTCGACGCCGCCGCGCCCGTCGTCTCCCACGGCGAGATCTACGTCGACGCACCACTGTCGACGGTATGGCGACTGCAGACCGACGTCGCGAACTGGCCGACGTGGCGCAGCGACGTCGACGCCACCCAGGTCACCCAACCGTTCACCGTGGACTCCACATTCCGCTGGCAGACCTCCGGACTCGACATCACCTCGAGGATCTTCCAGGTCTCCCCCATGGCCCGCACCGCCTGGGGCGGCCCCTCCATGGGCATCGACGCCATCCACGTGTGGACCTACGCCCCGACGGGGAACGGCGTGATGGTCCGCACCCAGGAGTCCTGGAGCGGCACCCAGGTGGAAGCCCAGGCAGCCACGCTGCAACCGGCCCTGGACAGGGCCCTGCAGACCTGGCTCGGCGACCTCAAGAAAAAGGCCGAGGACCACGCGCCCACCGTGTCGGCGCCGACTCCGCCCGGGTGAGCACACCCAAGCCTGCAGGTTCGGCCGGCCGGAGTTTCACCCTCTGGCTCCCACCGACCCCGGCGCCACCCCTCCGGCGCTACCCGCCGCGACGAATCTTGCCGAGG
>DASWUV010000269.1:0-13430 GCA_036401495.1 Pseudonocardia sp.
CGACCTCGAACCGCTCGGGGTCGAGGTTGGCCAGGACGCTGCCCGCCGAGACGCACGAGATCGCGTGCTCGCCGCTGCGCCCGCCGAACACCACTGCGACCCGAACCCGTCCCGCCATGGTCCGCGAGGGTAGGCGATCCCCACCCACCCTCCCCACCCCACCAGGTGAGTCGTGCGTTTGGCCCCGGTGAGTCGGGCACTTGGGCACGGCGAGTCGCGCAGTCCGCCCCGGTGAGTCGTGCACCTCAGCACGGTGAGTCGTGCAGTCCGCCCGGGTGAGTCGTGCACCTGGGCACGGCGAGTCGTGCACTTCAGCACGGTGAGTCGTGCAATTCGCCCCGGTGAGTGACCCCCTTGAAAGATCGCGACGAGCTGCACTCCACGGGGCGCTTCAGCCCTGTCTCGTACGTCTCGCGGCGATCATTCCCAGCTGCGACCCGCGGCCCAACTCGCCGCGCCCAGCCGCCCAACTCACCGTGCCCAAACGCACGACTCACCCTGTCGGACTGCACGACTCACCGGGGCCAGATGCACGACTCACCTCAGGGGGTGCCGAAGCGGGTCTCCAGGTCGCGGATCTCGGGGAGACCGATCAGGTCGGTGAAGCCGTCGAACGTGGGCAGGTCCGACATCGCCGCCGACGGCACCCCGTCGGCGCGGAGCGTGGCGAGCAGGCGTTGCATCCCGGCCGTCGCGGCGAGCAGGGTGCCGATCGGGAACAACACCAGCGCAAACCCCAGCTCCGCGATGCGGGCCATCGGGAGCGGCGGGGTACGCCCGCCCTCGGCCCAGTTGAACACCAGAGGCGCCACGCCGCGCAGCTCCTTCGCCACCCGCGCGATGTCGTCCTCACTGGTCGGCGCCTCCACGAACAGGACGTCTGCGCCCGCGTCGACGTAGGCGCGCGCGCGGTCGAGCGCCGCGTCCAGCCCCTCGACGGCGGCCGCGTCCGTCCGCGCGACGAGCACGAAGTCCGGGTCGCGCCGGGCCTCGACGGCCGCGCGGATCTTGCCCACCATCTCGTCGGCCGGGATCACCGCCTTGCCGCTCATGTGGCCGCACTTCTTGGGCAGCACCTGGTCCTCGAGGTGGATCCCGGCCACGCCTGCCTGCTCGTAGGACTGCACCGTGCGGACGACGTTGATGGCGTTCCCGTAGCCGGTGTCGGCGTCGGCGATGACCGGGACCTCGACGGCCGCAGCGATCCGCCGGGCGTTGTCGACCATCTCCGTGCCGGTGAGCAGCCCCACGTCCGGGCGCCCGACGAGCGAGGCCGTGCTGCCGAACCCCGTCATGTAGACCACGTCGAACCCGGCCTGCTCGACGAGCCGAGCGGAGAGCGCGTCGTAGGCGCCGGGAGCGATCAGCGGCTCGGGCCGGGTGAGCAGCTCGCGCAGACGGCGACGCGGCGCAGGCGGTCGGCTCAGCAGATTCCCCACAGGCCCACTCCGTTCACATGTATGCAACTTGAACAAAGTACGGGCCAAGTGCTTGCGAGCGCCACCACCCACCCCTACTTTGCACACAATGATCCACGCAGAGACGTCAGCTGGGCGGACGGTCGCCGCCGTCCGCGAGCTGATCCTGCGCGGCGAGTTTCCGACGGGCGCGCGCCTCGGCGAGGTCGAGCTGGCCGAACGCCTCGGCGTCAGCCGCACACCGGTCCGCGAAGCGCTGAGCCGTCTGGCGGCCGAGGGGCTCGTCGAGATCATCCCGAACCGCGGAGCCCGCGTCACGAGTTGGACGGTCGCCGAGCTGGAAGGCGTGTTCGACCTCCGCACCGCACTCGAACCCCGGCTCACCGCGCTCGCGGTGCCGAACGCCGCCGCCGCCGACGTCGCCGCGCTCGACGAGCTGGCCTCTGCGATGCTCGCCGTCGGCGCACCGGGACCCGACCGGGATCTCGACGCCCTCGTGCCGCTCAACCGCACGTTCCACGGACGCCTCGTCGCGCTCGCCGACCAGGCCGCGATGGCGGGTGCGCTGGCGAGCGCGATCCACGCCCCCATCGTGCTGCGCAACTTCCACACCTACGACGAGGCGTCGCTGCGCCGCAGCCTGGCTCATCACGTCGAGATCGTCGCCGCCGTGCGCGCAGGCGACCCGGCGTGGGCGCAGGCCGTGATGACCGCCCACATCCGCAACGCCCGTGCCGTCATGGTCAGGGCCGCCGCGCGTCCCCGAGAAGCCACCGCCCAGACCACAGCACAGAACGTCGCAGCCCCCAAGGAGAGAACGTGACCGAGCGCTTGAGGCAGGCCGTCACCGACCCGACGGACACCGGCGAGGTGCTGTCGTGACCTACCGGCTCGGCGTCGACGTCGGCGGCACGTTCACCGACGTGCTCCTCGTGGAGGAGGCGAGCGGGGCGACCTGGCGGGCCAAGACCGCGTCCACCCCGTCCGACCAGGCCGTCGGCGTACGCAACGGCATTGCGAAGGTCTGCGAGGAAGCAGGCATCGGGCTCTTCGACGTCGCGCAGGTGCTGCACGGCACCACGGTCGCGACCAACGCCATCCTCGAAGGCAAGGGCGCCACCGTCGGCCTGGTGACCACCAAGGGATTCCGGCAGGTCCTGCAGATCGCCCGCTCCTACGTGCCCGGCGGGCTGGCGGGCTGGATCATCTGGCCCAAGCCGGAACCGTTGGCGGCGCTGGAGAACACCGTGGAGGTCGACGAACGCCTCGGGTCGGACGGCACCGTGATCCGCCCGCTCGACGACGCCGACGTCCGCGCCCAACTGGCCAAGCTCTCGGGCATCGACGCGCTGGCCATCTCGCTGATCAACTCCTTCGCCGACCCCGCCCACGAGCGGCGCATCGCCGCGATCGCGGCCGAGGTCCTCCCCGGCGTGCCGGTCTCGCTGTCCTCCGACGTGCTACCCGAGCTGCGCGAGTACGAGCGCACGGTGACGACGGTCGCGAACGGCTACGTACAACCCCAGGTCAAGCGCTATGTCGAGACGTTGTCGGCCGCTCTGCGTGACGGCGGGGTGGCGGGTGAGCTGGCCATCCTGCGCAGCGACGGAGGCTTGTCGGCGGCCGAGGTGGCCGTCGCCGCTCCCGTCACCATGCTCCTGTCAGGCCCGGCGGGCGGCGTGACCGGCGCGGTGTGGGTCGCGGAGCAGTGTGGCTACTCCGACCTCATCACGTTCGACATGGGCGGCACGTCCACCGACGTCGCGCTGGTGCAGGACCTCGCGCCGCGGATCGGGCGGGAGACGAAGATCGGCGACCTCACCGTCCGCGCCTCCAGCGTCGACGTCCGCACTGTCGGCGCGGGCGGCGGATCGATCGCGCACGTGCCCCAGCTGACGAAGGCGCTGCGCGTGGGCCCGCAGTCGGCCGGGGCCGACCCGGGGCCCGCGGCGTACGGCAAGGGCGGCACCGAGCCGACCGTCACCGACGCCAACGTCGTGCTCGGATACCTCCCGTCCTCGCTGGCAGGCGGGGAGATCAACCTCGACGTCGACGCCGCACGCGCCGCGGTCACGACGGTCGCCGACGCCATGGGGCTGGAGTCGGCGGAGGCCGCAGCGGCGGGCATCGTCGACATCGTCAACGAGAACATGCTCGGCGGCCTGCGCCTGGTGTCGGTGCAGCAGGGCTTCGACCCGCGGGAGTTCGCCCTCGTCGCGTTCGGCGGCGCCGGACCGCTGCACGCGAACGCGCTGGGCAGGCTCACCGGCGCCTGGCCCGTGATCGTCCCCCCGTCGCCGGGCGTGCTGTGCGCGCTGGGCGACGCGACGACGTCCGCACGCAGCGAGTCGGCCCGCACGGTGCTGAACCGGTTCGCCGATCTCGACGGCGACGACCTGCGAGCCATCCTCGACGAGCTGGCCGCCGAGGCAGGCGGCGCGCTCGCCGACCAGGGGGTGCCCACGGACCAGCAGACCACGGCGTTCCAGGTCGACGTGCGCTACCACGGACAGGGCTTCGAGATCCCGGTCGTCGTCGACGAGCGGAGCCTGCGGAGCGAGAGTCAGCAGAGCGCCCCTCTCGCGACGATCGCGGCCGCGTTCGACGCCGAGCACCAGCGCCTGTTCTCCTTCCTGCTCACGGTGGACCACGAGCTCGTGAACGCGCGGGCGACCGTGACCGGACCTCGCCCGTCCGTCACCCCGGTCACCTTGGCTCCGAGCGAGGGGCCGCCGGAGCCGACGGACACCCACCCGATCTTCGTCGAGGGCCGGTTCGTCGACGCCGCCATCTACGACCGCACGACGCTGCGCGCGGGCCACGTGATCAGCGGGCCCGCGATCGTCACCGAAATGGACTCGACCACCCTTGTCCTGCCCGGCCACGCGGCCACCGTGCACGCGTCGGGCTCCCTGCTCATCCGGCCTTCGGAGGGCTGAACCGTGGCAACGATCGTCGAGACCGCCCAAGGCGAGATCGAGAAGGGTGACGTCGATCCCGTCACCATGGACCTCATCGAGAACGGGCTGCGCAACGCCCGCTATGAAATGGACGAGGTGCTCTTCCGCACGGCCCTCTCCCCGGGGATCCGCGAGCAGCACGACGAGTTCCCGCTGATCGGCGACCCGAGCGGAAAGATGGTGGTCGGCCAGTTCGGCCTCTCGGTGCCCGCCTTCCTCGCCGGGTTCGCGGGGTCGATCGAGGAGGGCGACGTCCTTCTGACCTCCGACCCCTACGCCTGCGACGCCGCGATCAGCCACGCCAACGACTGGCTCGTCGTGATGCCGATCTTCCACGAGGGCCGCGTCGTGGGCTGGGCTTCGATGTTCGGGCACATGTCCGACGTCGGCGGCAAGACGCCGTCGTCGATGCCGACGGACGCGCGCACGATCTACGAGGAGGGCGTGGTCATCCCGCCCTTCAAGCTCTACGCCAAGGGCGTGCTCAACGAGGACGCGCTGCGGATCGTGCTGAACCAGGTGCGCCAGCCCGACTGGAACCGCGCCGACCTCAACGGGCTGGTGGCCGCCTGCCGGACCGCGGGCCGCCGCGTCGTCGAGATGTGCGACCGGTTCGGCACGGGCACCTACCTCGCGGCGCTCGACGCGTTGCTGCACCGCAACTACGAGGCGATGAAGGTGCTGCTGTCGATGGTGTTCGAGGAGGGGCGCACGCTCAGCTTCACCGACTACATCGACGACGACGGCGTCGGCAACGGCCCCTACGAGCTGAAGCTGTCGCTCACCCGGACCGGTGAGAAGGTCCACCTGGACTTCACCGGGTCCTCGCCGCAGGCCGCCGGGCCCGTGAACTACTACCTGAACGAGAACCTGGCGCGGATGTTCTTCGGCATCTATATGATCACCGTGGCAGACCCGCAGATCCTCTGGAACGACGGCTTCTACCCCCTGGTGGACGTGACGATCCCGGACGGGTCGTACTGGAAGCCCCGCCACCCCGCCGCGCTCTCCGGGCGCAACCACGGCATCGGAAGGGTGTTCGACCTGTTCGGCGGGCTGCTGGGACAGACCAACCCGGCGCTGCTCAACGCGGCGGGCTTCTCGTCGTCGCCGCACTTCATGTACTCGGGGCACTACACCGGAGGCGACCGGGCGGGCGAGTGGTTCCAGCTGTACTCGATCGGCTTCGGCGGCATCCCCGGACGGCCGCTGGGCGACGGCCCCGACGGGCACTCCCTGTGGCCGAGCTTCGTCAACATCCCGTGCGAGTACCTGGAGTCCTACTACCCGCTGCGCATCGAGAAGTGGGAGACGGTGGCCGACACCGGCGGCGCGGGCCTGCACCGCGGCGGCAACGGCGTCGACGTGGCGTACTTCTTCGAGGAGCCGGGCGAGATCGCCATCCACGACGACCGCTGGCTGACCTACCCCTGGGGCGTCAACGGCGGCACCCCGGGCGCGCGCGGCACCAAGTGGGTCGAGCGGGCCGCGGGCGGCCGGGAGGTCCTGCCCTCGAAGTGTCACGACGTCAAGGTGTTCCCCGGCGATGTCCTGCACTTCGTCACCTGGGGCGGCGGCGGGTGGGGCGACCCGCTGGAGCGCGACCCCGCGCTCGTCGAGCTGGAGGTCCGCCGCGGGTTGGTGACCGAGGAGGGAGCCCGGCGGTACGGCGTCGTGGTGGGCGACGCGGAGGCCACGGACGCGCTGCGCACGCAGATGCGCGCGGGTCGGCCTGCTGAGCTGCCCGTCTTCGACATGGGACCGCCGCTGGCGGAGATCCTCGCCAACTGTGAGGCCGAGACGGGCCTCCCCGCACCGAAGCGCCCGACATGGGCCTGACGGGCCGTGCGCGGAAACCGTTGCCCTGGCGACGGTATCCGCGCACGGTCGCATGACCGGGCCGCACGGCGCCGCGTTCTCCGGACGGGTGGGGTGGGGCGCCGCTCCGGCGCTCCTGGTCGTCGATCTCGTGCGCGCCTACACCGATCCGGGCGCCCCGTTCCTCCTTCCCGACCCCGGCCCGGCCGTCGCCGCGACCGCCGAGCTGGTGGAGGCGGCACGGGCGGGTGGACGCCCGGTCGTGTGGACGGTCGTCCGCTACACGCACGGGCTGGCCGACGGGGGCCTGTTCATCCGCAAGGTGCCTGCCCTCGCGGCGTTCGCCGAGGACGCGGAGGGCGGATGGGGCGAGCTGGTGCTGAAGCCTGCGCCGGGCGAGCTGGTGGTCGCGAAGCAGTACGCGAGCGCCTTCTTCGCCACCTCTGTCTCGGCGTCGCTGCACGCCGCGGGCGTCGACACGGTCGTCGTCGCCGGGGTGTCGACGTCGGGCTGCATCCGTGCGAGCGCCACCGACGCGCTCGGCCACGGCTTCCGACCCCAGGTGGTGCGCGACGCGGTCGCGGACCGCAGCGTCGAGCTGCACGAGCAGAACCTGCGCGACCTCGACGCCAAGTACGCGGACGTGGTCGGCCTTACCGAGGCCCTCGATCGGCTGCGACCGGACTGAGTCGCCTCACCGGGGCGGTCCGGTTGTCCCCATCGCGGTCCGGTTGTCCACAGGTCCGCCGTTCGGCCGCGGGGCGCGTCCGGCGCGAAGATGCTGCAGCGCATGACCCTTCAGCACCCCGTCGACCTCCCGCCGCTCGTGAACGACGAGGACGTGCTGGCGCGCGTCGCGAAGCTCGTCGGCACCGCGATCACCGATCGACAGCTCTGGCTCATGCTGGTCGACGGCGACGGCCGCCAGACGCCGGTAGTCGTGCCGATCTCGGGCATGCCACGCAACCCGGACGCGCGCGGCCTCGCCGGGTTGTCGCGCGTACTCAGCGGCCTGCGCGCCGAGTTGGCCACCGCGCGCGGACCCGGTGCCGTCATCTTCACCCGCGAACGTCGTGGGAGTGAGGAGGTCAGCCCGTTGGACCGGGCGTGGGCCGCGGCCCTCGCCGAGGTGTGCCGGACGGCCGACGTCGGGCTCCGCGGGGTCTACCTGAGCACTCCCGGCGGCGTTGCGCGACTCCTGTGACCACCGTCGACGTCACTGCTCAGCGTTGGGAACAGGGCTGGGAGCTGCACCTGTCCGACGACCGCGGCGTGCTCGGCGTCCTGCCCACCCGGCGGCTGTCGCGTACGCAGCGGCTGGTGCGCGACTACATCGCGTACACCGACGGGATCGACCCGACCACCGTCACCGTGCACATCGGCGTCCGGTTCGACAACGACCTCGACGAGGAGATCGCGGCCGTGCGGGCGGATCTCGAGCTCGTCGACCAGGCCCAACGGGCGACCGCCGTGCGCTCGCGGCGGCTGGCGTTGCTCCTGCGCGACGCAGGACTGTCCGGCGCCGACATCGCCGTCGTCCTGCGCGTCTCGCCGCAGCGGGTGTCGCAACTGGTCAAGCGGGCTCCGGTCGCGCCCGACGTCCGGACCGCTGGACAGCGCTGACAGACTCAGGTGCGTGGCAATCGATCTCGAGCCGGTCCGTCGCGTCGTGGCGCAGGAGAGCGGCCTGGCGAGCGTCGCGGTGGTGCGCGCCGACGGCACACCGCACACCTCACTGGTCAACGCGGGCGTGTTGGAACACCCGGCGACCAGCGTGCCGGTCGCGGGGTACGTCACCTACGGCCCGGTGAAGCTGCGCAACCTGCGCGAGCGCCCGGCCACGTCGATCCTCTGGCGCGCGGGCTGGCGCTGGGCGGGGGTCGAAGGGCCGAGCGAGCTGATCGGGCCCGGCGACACCGACGCCGAGTCGCTGCGCCTGCTGCTGCGCGCCGTGTTCGCCGCGTGCGGCGGCACCCACGACGACTGGGACACCTACGACCGCGTCATGCGCGAAGAGGGCCGCGTGGCCGTGCTGGTGACCCCGCTGCGGGTGTACGGCAACGCCTGACCGATCCGTACGGCCCGTCGTGATCGCCGGACCTGGCGGTTTTCGTGTGCAGGCGCACGGAATCCGCCGCATTCGGCGATCAAGCGGGCGGGTTCGGGCCCGCGCCGTGGCTGAAGCTGCTCGCTTCGCTGCCCCGCTGCGGCTGGTCCTGGCGCTGCAGCCGAGGGAGCTCGCTGCTGAGGTCGGCCAGCAGAAGCTCGGCGAGGTCGGCCGAGAACCCGTTGCGCACGACGAACCGCAGCACGGCCAGATCCTCGCGGTGGGCCGGGAAGGTGTAGGCGGGCACCAGCCAGCCGTGTTCGCGCAGTGCCGCGGACACGTCGAAGACGGAGTAGCCGTGGACGTCCTCGCGCAGCCGGACGGCGAACACCGGCAGCTGGTCCCCGCGGGTGATCAGCTCGAACGGCCCGAGCGCCTCGACCTTGTCCGCCAGCATCGTCGCCACGTCCCGGCAGCCCTGCTGCACCCGCGCATAGCCCTCGAAGCCCAGCCGCAGGAAGTTGTAGTACTGGGCGATGATCTGGGCGCCGGGCCGGGAGAAGTTCAGGGCGAACGTGGGCATGTTGCCCCCGAGATAGTTCACCTTGAACACCAGGTCGTCAGGCAGAGCCGCGGCATCGCGCCAGACGATCCACCCCACACCCGGGTACACGAGCCCGTACTTGTGGCCCGAGGTGTTGATCGACGCGACCCTGGGCAGCCGGAAGTCCCACATCAGGTCCGGGTCGCAGAACGGGGCGACCATCGCACCGGAAGCGCCGTCGACGTGGACGGGAACGTCCACGCCCTTCCGGGCGGCGAGGTCGTCGAGCGCGGCGCAGATCTCCGCGACGGGCTCGTAGCTGCCGTCGAACGTCGACCCGAGGACCGCGACGACGCCGATGGTGTTCTCGTCGCAGTACGCGGCGGCCTGCTCGCCGTCGAGGTGGTAGCGCTCACCCTCCATCGGGACGAGGCGTGGCTCGACCTCCCAGTAGTTGGCGAACTTGTCCCAGCAGACCTGCACGTTGACGCCCATGACGATGTTCGGCCGGTCGGTAGGCAGGCCAGCGGCCCTTCGGGCGTGCTGCCAGCGCCGCTTCAGCGCCAAGCCTGCCAGCATGCAGGCCTCGCTGGACCCGGTCGTCGAGCATCCGGTCGCGTCCGGCGCCTGCGGCGCGTGCCACAGGTGCGCCAGCATCCGCACACACCGCAGCTCCAGGTCAGCGGTCCGCGGGTACTCGTCTTTGTCGATCATGTTCTTGTCGAAGCAGTCCGCCATCAGAGCGGCCGCCTGCGGTTCCATCCACGTCGTCACGAACGTGGCGAGGTTCAGGCGCGCGTTGCCGTCGAGGATCAGCTCGTCGGCCACGATCTGCCGGGCGGTGTCGGGATCGATCTCCCCCCTGGGCAGCCTGTTGCGCGGGATGGCCATCGGCTCGCGGAGGAAGACCGGGTTGACCCCCAGCTCGACGGGCTGGTGGTGCTGCTCGTACGCGGGATGCGACATCGGCATGGGCGGACGCTATGCCCGGTCACGGCGGCGAGCTAGAGCACCCGACGCCGATCACTCGCGTAGGGTCCGTCCATGCTCGACAGCCTGGACCGCGCAGTCGGCGACCGACTGGAGCAGTGGGTGACCCGGCATCACCGGCACCGGTTGCGCAGGCTCGGCTGGGCCCACGCCCTCGCGCCTGCAGGCCCGCGCTGGTGGGCGGAAGGCGATCTGCTGCCGCGCTCCGGCAACACCGTGGCAGTCCACATCGACGGCTCGGCCGCCCTCCCGGCGATGGCCGAGGCGCTGGGCGCGGCCCGATCGCAGGTGCACATCGCCAACTGGCACGCCAGCCCCGACTTCCGCCTCACCCGCAATCCCGACGATCCCCCGCTGCGGGACCTCCTGGGCGGCCTGGCCGAGCGGCTGCCGGTGCGCATGCTGCTGTGGGCAGGCCCGCCCGCTCCGGTGTTCCAGCCCACCCGCGCGATGGCGCGCCGGGCATGCGCAGGCTTCACCACCGGCACGAAGGTCGCCTGTGCGCTCGACGCCCGCGAGCGCACCCTGCACTGCCACCACGAGAAGATCGTGATCATCGACGGCGAGCGCGCGTTCGTCGGCGGCATCGACCTGACCGCGCTGGCAGGCGACCGCTACGACAGCCCCGGCCATCCCCCGACCACTCCACTGGCGTGGCACGACGCCGCCGTCGAGCTGACCGGGCCCGTCGTCGCGGACGTCGCCCGGCACTTCGTCCACCGGTGGGGCGAGGTCACCGGGGAAGTGTTGCCCGAACCGCCGACGCCCCAACCGACCGGCGACGTCGACGTCCAGATCGCCCGCACCGTGCCCGAGCGCACCTACCGGTTCGCCCATGGCGGGGTGTTCGCCGCGCTGGACGGCTACCTGCGCGCGTTGCGTCAGGCGCAGCAGCTCATCTACCTCGAGAACCAGTTCCTCTGGTCCGGCGAGGTCACCGCGGTGCTGGCCGACAAGCTCGCCCACCCGCCCTCGGACACCTTCCGCGTCGTACTCGTGTTGCCCGCGCACCCCGACAGCGGCGCCGACACCACCCGCGGGCAGCTCAGCGTCCTGATGCAGGCCGACGGGAACGCGGGGCGGCTGCTGGCCACCACCCTGACCGCGCTGAACGGGGCGGCGACCAGCCCGCTGTACGTGCACGCGAAGATCGGCATCGTGGACGACCGGTGGCTGACGATCGGCTCGGCCAATCTCAACGACCACTCCCTGTTCAACGACACCGAGCTCAACGTCATCACCTGCGACCCGGCGCTGGCCAGGGACACGCGGCTGCGGCTGTGGGCGGAGCATCTGCAGGTCGAGCCGTCCGACGTGGACGGCGAACCCCACGTCGTCGTCGACAAGCTTTGGCGCCCCACTGCCACGGAGGAGCTCGCCCGCCGCCGCAACGGCGCCCGGCCACACCACCGCCTCAGCCTGCTGCCCGCGGTCTCCCGCCGCACGGCCCGCCTCGGTGGTCCCCTGCGCGGCCTGCTCGTCGACGGATAAGCGATCTCGCCGAACGGAATCGGCGGCGCGGGACACTAGCCCCGGGTCAGCAGCGAGCGTGCGAAGAACGCCAGGTTGGCGGGGCGCTCGGCGAGGCGGCGCATGAAGTAGCCGAACCACTCGGTGCCGTAGGGCAGGTAGACGCGCACGGTCTCCCCCTCGGCGGCCAACGCCTGCTGTGCCGCAGGTCGGACCCCGTGCAACAGCTGCAGCTCGTAGGGCCGCTCGCGGCCGAGCCTGCGGGCGAGGTCGATCAGCCGCGGGTCGTGCGTCGCCACCATCGGCAGGCCTTCGCCGCGCATGAGGATCCCGAGGCAGCGCGCGTAGGAGGCGTCGACGTCGGCCCGGTTGTCGAACGCCACCGAAGCGGGCTCTTCGTAGGCGCCTTTGCACAGCCGCACCCGGGAACCCGGACCCACGAGGTCGCGGCAGTCGGCCTCGGTCCGCCGCAGCTGCGCCTGCACGACCGCGCCCACCCACGGATGGTCGACCCGCAGCTCGCGCACGGTCTCCAAGGTGCGGTCGGTGGTGGTGTGATCCTCCATGTCGACCGTGACGGTCGTGCCGACAGCCGCGGCCGCGGCGCAGATCCGCCGCGCGCTGTCCAACGCGATCTTGTCGGCGTCGGCGGGCAGGCTCTGCCCCAGTGCCGACAGCTTCACCGACACCTCGACGCGCTGCGCCAACCCTTCATCCCCGAGCCGGGCGAGGATCCGCTCGTAGGCGGCGACGATGGCGTCCGCCTGGCCCCGGTCGGTGGTGTCCTCGCCGAGGTGGTCGAGCGTGACCAGCCGGTCGGTGCTCAGCGCCCGGGCGACGGCGACCGCGTCGTCGTCGGTGGACCCGGCCACGAACCGGTTCACGAGCGGGTCGAACGGGCCGGACTCGACGATCGCCCGCACCCGCGGTGACCGGGCGGCGGCGAGCAGCGTGGATCTCAGCATGCGGCAAACGGTAAGTCGCGGCGACCGCCGTGGGTTTGTCCGAACGGCTAACGTTCAGCCGTTGTCGTCGTCGGACGGAACGAGGGCCATGAACACCCTGCGTCATCTCCTGGCCGCGGTCGGGGAGCCGCTCGTCGAGGTGCTGGCCGCCCCCGCGGGCCTCGACGTGCCGGTCACCGGGCTGGCCATCGTCGATCCCGACGACGAGGCCGACGAGCATCGCGGCACCCTCGTCCTCATCGTGGGCGCCCGCGGCCGCGACGCGGTGCGGCTCGTACAAGCCGCGGCGGGCGCCGGGGCGGCCGCGGTGGCCGTCAAGGTCGGCGACGGGGCCGAGATCCTGCGCGCCACGGCGGTCGCAGCGGGCATCGCGCTGCTCGCCGTGCCGTCCGACGTGCGTTGGGAGCGGCTGGAGTCGCTCGCCGCGGGCGTCCTCGACGCGGGCGAGAGCGCGGAGACCGACGACCTGTTCGCGCTCGCGCAAACCGTCGCCCTGCTCACGCACGGCATCGTCTGCGTCGAGGACACGGCCAGCCGCGTCCTCGCCTACTCCCGATCCGACGGCGACGACGCGCAGGTCGACGAGCTGCGCAGGCTCTCCATCCTGGGCTGGCAGGGTCCTGCGGACTACTTGCGCCACTTGCGGGAGTGGGGGGTGTTCGACCGACTGCGCTCGTCGGAGGACGTCGTGCACGTCGACGAGCACGCCGAGCTCGGGGTGCGGCGCAGGTTGGCGATCGGCATCCACGCGGGCCACCGCCTGCTGGGTGCGATCTGGGTGCAGGAGGGCGCCCAGCCGTTCTCAACGCGGGCGGAGGACGTGCTGGTCGGCGCCGCGCGGGTGGCGGCGGGGCATCTCGTTCGCCGCCGCCGCAGCGCGCCCACCTGGCATCGCGACGTGGTCGAGGGTCTGCTCGACGGCCGGGTGGGCGCCGACCTCGTTGCGGGGACGTTCGGGCTCGACGAGCACGCCCCGGCGCTCGTCGTCGGGTTCGCGGTTCGCGCGGGCGAGGGCGTCACGCGGGAGCTGTCGGTGGCCGAACTCGCCGACGTGGTCGCGGTGCACGCGGCCGGGTACCGCAGAGCGGCGCTGACGGCGTGGCGCGGCGACACCGTGTACGCCGTGCTCCCCGACGTGCGCGACGGCGCCGACGCCGCACTGCGGGCGATGTGCGCCGAGGTCGTCGCGGTCACCCGCAGGCGGACCGGAGTGCAGGT
>DASWUV010000270.1:0-37180 GCA_036401495.1 Pseudonocardia sp.
ACCACCGATGTGCCGCCGACGGCGTGGACGGCGTCGTGCGCGTCGGCGACGGCCGCCGCGGGGAGGGTGACCGTGGCGACTCCCGTGCCCAGGCCCGCGGTGAAGGCCGTCGAGGGCATCGCGGCGAGCACGGCGGGCAGCCGCGAGGGCCGGACACCGACGCGGAGCACGGCCGCGTCGGGAGCGCCGCGCGTGATCTCGGCGTGCCGCGCCCAGGGGTCTCCGCCCGCCACCGCGGCGTCGGACCCGAGCATCTTGCGCACCCGCTCGGCGCGCGCGTCCAGAGCGGCCTCGGTGCCCTCCAGCCGCAGCAGAAGCACGCCATCGCTGGTCCACTCGAGGGCGGCGGGCTCAGCAGGGCCGCCGAGCACGGCCGCCGCGATGGCCACGGCGTCGGGCAGCGAACACGGCAGCTGCAACGTGACCACGGCCTTCGGCACCGGATGCAGGCGGAGCACCACCTCCGCGACGACGGCGAGGGTGCCGTAGGAGCCGTGCACGACCTTGGCGAGGTCGTAGCCTGCGACGTTCTTGATCACATGGCCGCCCGACCGGGCGACGGTGCCGTCGGCCAGCACGAGCGTGACGCCGATGACGAGGTCGCGCAGCGAGCCGAACACCAGTGCGGCCGGACCCGCGTCGCCGGTGGCGAGCAGGCCGCCGACCGTGGCGCCGTCGGCGATCCGCGCGGCGTCCAGCGACACGCGCTGAGCGTGGACGCCCAGCTCGTCGTGCAGCGCGCGCAGGGGGGTGCCCGCGCGGACCGCGACCGTCAGGTCGCCGGGGTTGTGGACGATCACCCCGGTGAGCGTGGTGGTGTCGAGGACGGCGTCGACCGGCCCGAGCGTTGCGCCCCAGCTCGCGGCCGTGCCCGCACCGGCGACCGCGAGCGGGCCGGTGGTGTCGAGCATCGCGGCCCTGAGCTCGGCGAGATCGCCGGGCCGCAGTACCGGTGTGGTGGTGCCGCTGGTCATCTACCCGACCTCACTCATCGCCGCCCCCTGACCTGTCTGGTCTGTCTAACCTGGCTACAGACGCTCGATGGCGCCTGCGGCCTCCAGCGGGTGCGCCTTGTACTTGCCGGGGCGCTCACCGCACAGGCGGGGCGTGGGCAACACCTTGCCCGGGTTGCACAGCCCGTCCGGGTCGAACGCGGTGCGCAACCGCTGCATGACCGCGAGGTCGTCCTCGCTGAACATCTTCGGCATCGAGCAGGCCTTGTCCGTGCCGATGCCGTGCTCACCCGACAGCGAGCCGCCCATCTCGACGCACAGCTCCGCGATCTTCCCGGTGAGCTTCTCGGCCCGCTCCGTCTCGCCTGCCGCGGCGCTGTAGAGCACCAAGGGGTGGAGGTTGCCGTCGCCCGCGTGGAAGACGTTGGCCACCCGCAGGCCTGCCTCGTCACCCATCCCCGCGATCCGGTCGAGCACCTCGGCCAGCCGGGTGCGGGGCACGACGCCGTCCTGCACGAAGTAGTCAGGTGAGATCCGGCCGACGGCCGCGAACGCCGCCTTGCGTCCCCGCCAGATCGCGGCCCGCTCGTCGGCGGAGTCCGCGATGTGCAGGCGGGTGCAGCCGTGCTTGTCGCAGATGGCCTTCACCTGCTCGAACTGGATCTCGCACTCCTCGGCGGGCCCGTCCAGCTCGACCACGAGCGCCGCGGGCACGCCCACCGTGTAGCCCGCGTGCACCGCCTCCTCCGCGGCCTCGATGGCGAGCGTGTCCATCATCTCGACGGCGGCAGGCACGATCCCCGCGGCGATGATGTCGGAGACGACGTCGCCCGCGGCGGCGATCGAGGGGAAGTCGGCGAGCAGGGTGCGCACCGATTCCGGTACGCGCAGCAGGCGGACCGTGACCCGGGTGACGATCCCGAGCGTGCCCTCCGAGCCGAGCACCACCCCGCGGAGGTCGGGTCCGGCCTGCTCGCCGGAGTCGGCGCCGACCGTCACGACCTCGCCGTCGGGCAGCACGACCTCGGCCGCCAGCACGTGGTGGGTGGTGAACCCGTACTTGAGGCAGTGGGCCCCGCCGGAGTTCTCCGCGACGTTGCCGCCGATCGTGCAGACCTGCTGGCTGGACGGATCCGGCGCGTAGTACAGGCCGTGCGGCGCCGCGGCCTTCGTGATCGCCAGGTTGGTGACGCCCGGCTCGACGACGGCGCACCGGTCGATCGGGTCGACCGAGATGATCCCGGTGAGGCGCGCCAGGCTGATCACGACGCCCTCGGCGACGGGCAACGCGCCACCCGAGAGCCCCGTGCCCGCGCCACGCGCGACGAACGGCACCCGGTGCCGGTGGCAGACCCGCACTGCGGCGGCCACCTGCTCGGCATCGCGGGGGAGCAGGACCAGCTCGGGAACGACCCGGTATCCGGTGAGGCCATCGCACTCGTAGGCGCGGCACTGCACCCTGTCGGACAGCACATCCGCCGGGGACAGCGCCTGCTCGAACGCCTGCCGGACCGCAACATCCAACGTCATCGCGCCTCCTCCCTGAGGAACTGAGGAAAACAGTACGACGCGACCCCGACACTTCGCGGCATGGAGCAAGGCGAAAATTGCCGACGCTGTGCTCAGGGCCACCCCGGGCGCCCGGCCGTGCGACAGCCGTGCCACCATTCGCCCGCTCGGACGGAAGACACCGCGGGACGGAAGACCTCGGGAGGCGCGCATGGGTCCACGCCGCACGCTTCAGCTGCTGCTCGTCCTCACCGCGCTGGCCACGCTGGTGCTTGCGCTGTCGGGAGTCGTCGGCCCGGCCTAGTCTTTCCGGTCGTGAGCACCGACCTGTGGATCGACCCGGCCCTGCGCTCCTTCATCGCCGACGAGCTGCTCTCCGGCCTGGACATCGAGCCCGAGCGGTTCTGGACTGCGCTCGTCGACCTCCAGAACCGGTTCGCGGGCCCCATCGCCACCCTCCTGGCCCGGCGCGACGAGCTGCAGGAGCAGGTCGACGGGTGGCATCGCGCGCACGGCGCAGGCGATCCCGACGCCTACGCGGCCTTCCTCGCCGACATCGGCTACCTCCTGCCCGATGTCACGGCGCAGGTGTCCGTCTCCCATGTCGACGCCGAGATCGCCGAGGTGGCAGGCCCGCAGCTCGTCGTGCCCGCGACCGTGCCCCGCTACGCGCTCAACGCGGCCAACGCCCGGTGGGGCTCGCTCTACGACGCCTTCTACGGAACCGACGCGCTGCCCCAAGACCACGAGCTCGCCCCGGGCTACGACGAGCGCCGCGGCGCACAGGTGATCGACGCGGCCGACGCGCTCCTGGACGAGCTCTTCCCGCTCGCCGAGGGCAGCCACGCGGGCGTCACCGCATACGGCGTCGAGGGCGGTCAGCTGGTGCCCGCGCTGGCCGACCCCGCCCAGTTCGCGGGCTCGGCCGAGAACGCGCTCCTGCTGCGGCGCAACGGCTTGCACGTCGAGCTCCGGATCGACCCGGAGTCGCGCGTCGGGCGTCAGCACCACGCGGGCGTGGCGGACGTGGTCGTGGAGTCGGCGGTGACGACGATCGTCGATCTCGAGGACTCGGTGGCCACCGTCGACGGCGAGGACAAGACCAACGCCTACCGCACCTGGCTCGGGCTGATGACGGGCGCGCTGACGGCCACGTTCGAGAAGGGCGGGCGCAGCGTCGAGCGGGTGGTGCACGGCGATCGGACCTACACCGCCCCCGACGGATCCGAGCTGGTGGTGCCCGGCCGGTCGCTGCTGCTGGTGCGCAACTGCGGCCACCACATGACGTCGGCCGCGGTGCTCGTCGGCGGCGCCGAAGTGGCCGAGGGGGTGCTCGACGCGCTGGTCACCGCGACCGCGGCCCTCCACGATCTGCGGGGCCTCGGCCGGTTCAGCAACTCGCGCGCCGGCAGCATGTACATCGTCAAGCCCAAGCAGCACGGCCCCGACGAGGTGGCGCTCACCGTCGAGCTGTTCGGCGCGGTCGAGGAGGCCCTCGGGCTGCCCGCGCGCACCCTCAAGATCGGGATCATGGACGAGGAGAAGCGCACCTCGCTGAACCTCGCGGCGTGCATCGCCGCCGCGGCCGATCGGGTGATCTTCGTGAACACCGGCTTCCTCGACCGCACCGGCGACGAGATCCACACCGACTTCGAGGCGGGCCCCGTCGTCCGCAAGGACGACATGAAGTCGACGCCGTGGCTCACCACCTACGAGGACCGCAACGTGGACGTCGCGCTCGCCGCGGGCTTCTCGGGCGTCGCGCAGATCGGCAAGGGCATGTGGGCGAAGCCCGCCGCGATGGCCGACATGCTGGAGCAGAAGGGCGCGCAGCCGCTGGCGGGCGCCAACTGCGCCTGGGTGCCGTCGCCGACGGCGGCGACGCTGCACGCGCTGCACTACCTGCGCACCGATGTCCACGCCCGCCAGCAGGAGCTCATCGGCCGCAAGACCGACCGCCGCGGCCTGCTCGTCGTGCCGCTGCTGGATGCGCCGCTGTCGGACCAGGACAAGCAACACGAGCTGGAGACGAACGCGCAGTCGATCCTGGGCTACGTCGTCCGGTGGGTGGGTCTGGGCATCGGCTGCTCGACCGTGCCCGACCTGGAGGGCGTCGGATTGATGGAGGACCGGGCCACGCTGCGCATCTCCAGCCAGCTCATCGCCAACTGGCTCTACCACAGCCTGGTCGACGAGCGCGGCGTTCGGGTGACGTTCGAGCGGATGGCCGCGGTCGTCGACGAGCAGAACGCGAAGGAGCCCGGCTACCGCCCGATGGCCGACGACCTGGACCGCAGCGAGTCCTTCCAAGCCGCGCTCGACCTGGTGTTCTCCGGCCGCACCGAACCGAACGGCTACACCGAGCGCGCCCTCACCCACTGGCGCAAGCGGGCGAAGGAGCGCGGCTGACCGCGCTCGTGCTGCGTCCGCGGTCGCTCGACCACCCGGACGCCGTCGCGCTGGCCACCCGATTGCAGGCGTACTACTGCGCGATCTACGGGGGCGACGACGGGACGTCAGTTGACGTCTCCGAGTTCGCGCCCCCACTCGGCCGTTTCGTCGTCGGGTACGTGGACGGCATCGCAGTTGTGTGCGGGGGCTGGCGCGCGCGGGACACGGCTGACGACCCCGCCCTGCTCGCGGGAGACGCCGAGCTCAAGCGCTTGTTCGTCGACCCCGCTGAACGCGGCCGCGGGCACGCGAGCGCCGTCCTCGTGGATCTCGAGCGGACCGCGGCGGAGGCGGGTCGCCGTCGGATGGTTCTGGAGACGGGAATCTCCCAGCCCGAGGCGATTGCCCTGTACGTCAGCGCGGGTTATACGCCGATCCCGCCATACGGGGCGTACCGCGACGAAATCGGGAGCCGTCACTTCGCTAAATCTCTGCTTGGCGAGAAGGCGCGAGAAGGCGCATGATCCGCGACACACATACGGCGACCAACGGGGGCACCGATGGTTTTGGCGGCAACCAATCTGCGTCTGGATACGACGTGGATCGACTACGTACTAGTGGTGTTCTACTTCGTGCTGGTTCTCGGCATCGGCGTCGTCGCCAGGAGGTCGGTGTCCACCAGCCTTGACTTCCTGTTGTCGGGTCGCTCGCTTCCGGCGTGGGTGACCGGCCTGGCGTTCATCTCGGCGAACCTCGGCGCGATCGAGCTGATCGGGATGACGGCCAACGGCGCGCAGTACGGCCTGCCGACCGTGCACTACTACTGGGTCGGCGCGATCCCGGCGATGGTGTTCCTCGGGATCGTGATGATGCCGTTCTACTACGGCAGCAAGGCCCGCAGCGTGCCGGAGTTCCTGCAGAAGCGGTTCAACCACACCACCCAGCGAGTGAACGCGGTGACGTTCGCGCTGTCGTCGGTGCTCATCGCGGGCGTCAACCTGTTCTCGCTCGGCCTGGTGCTCGAGGCGCTGCTGGGCTGGTCGCTCGTGGTCGCCATCCCGGTGGCCGCGCTCGTGGTGCTGAGCTACACGTTCCTCGGCGGCCTGTCCGCGGCGATCTACAACGAGGTGCTGCAGTTCTTCGTCATCCTGGCGCTGCTCATCCCGCTGACCGTCGCGGGCCTCGCCAGGGTCGGCGGCTGGGACGGGCTGCAGCAGAAGATCACCGCCGCGGGCAACGAGGCCGAGTTGCACGCCTGGCCCGGCACCCCGCTGACCGGGATCGACAACCCGTTCTGGTCCGTTGTCGGCATCGTGTTCGGGCTGGGCTTCGTGCTCTCGTTCGGGTACTGGACGACGAACTTCGCCGAAGTTCAGCGGGCACTGTCGGCGCGCAACATGTCGGCTGCGCGGCGCACGCCGATCATCGGCGCCTACCCGAAGGCGTTCATCCCGCTGGTCATCGTGATCCCCGGCATGATCTCGGCGGTGCTGGTGCCCGCGCTGGCGGCGGCCAAGGCGGGTCAGCCGTCGGACGTCACGTACAACAACGCGTTGTCGCTGCTGATGAACGAGGTGTTGCCCAACGGTGTTCTCGGCGTGGCGCTGGCAGGCCTGCTGGCGGCGTTCATGGCGGGCATGGCGGCCAACGTCAGCTCGCTGAACACCGTGTTCACCTACGACATCTGGCAGGACTGGGTCCGGCCAGGCCGGGACGACCGCTACTACCTGCAGGTGGGGCGTGCGGTCACGGTGATCGGGTGCGTGCTGGCGATCGGCACGGCGGCCATCGCGGGCAGCTACTCGAACCTGATGGACTACATCCAGTCGCTGTTCAGCTTCTTCAACGCGCCGCTGTTCGCGATCTTCATCCTCGGTCTGTTCTGGAAGCGGATGACCGGCACAGCGGGCTGGACCGGGCTCGTCTCCGGCACGATCGCCGCAGTGATCGTCGACGTTCTCGTGCGCACCGGGGTGATCGCGCTGTCCAGTCAGGCGGGCAGCTTCGTAGGGGCCAGCGCAGCCTTCGTCGTCGGCATCGCGGTAGCGATTCCTGTCTCGTTGGCGACGCGGCCGAAGCCGAACTCCGAGCTTGTGGGCCTGACGTGGTCGCTGACACCGCGAGAAGGGGCGGCAACCGGGGAGGACGCGGGCTGGTACAAGTCACCCGTCGTGCTCGGCATCGGTGTCCTGATCATCACCGTCATCCTCTACATCCTGATCTAGGAGATCTCATGGCTGACAAGCCCACGAGCGGGGCGGCGGCGCTGTTCGACCTCCGCACCGTGATCGCGATCCTGTTCGGCGTCTACGGCCTCGTCCTGACGGTCATGGGCATCTTCTTCGCCGGACCTGCTACGACCGTGAAGTCCGGCGGGATCAACCTCAACCTGTGGACGGGGATCGCGATGCTCGTCCTCGCGGCCTTCTTCATCGTGTGGGCGCGCATGAAGCCGCTGAACGCGGGGGCGCCCCCCGCCGACGCCGAACCCGACGACCGGCCTGCCCACCACTGACAAGACGAAGGTGAGTCGTGCACCTGGTCACGGCGAGTTGGGCGTTTGGGCACGCTGAGTGGGGCATCTTCCCGTCTCACCGGGCCCCGGTGCACGACTCGCTGTGTCCAGGTGCCCGACTCACCGTGACCCGGTGCACGACTCACCCACGCAATGGCCGCCTTACCGGGCCCAGGTGCCCGACTCACCGGGCTCAGATGGCCAACTCGTCGTGTCGAAGTGCACGACTCACCGGCCGGGGACGACGACGGGCCGTGGCCTTTGGCCACGGCCCGTCATACTCGGGTCCGGTCAGCGGTGGTCGGACGGCAGCGACGGGTTGAACACCTCGAGCGTCCAGTCGTCGAGGCGGCGCAGTACGCGGCGGATCTTGGTGGTCATGGCGTTCCTCCTGTTCTGTGGGGTTGCACTAGGTATATCGACTGGGCTGACTGAATCGTTCCAGACGATCAGGTGAGACGGCTCACGGAGGCGGCGCATAGGCTCCCGCCCGTGCCGCTTTACGCCCTCGGCGACGCCGAGCCCGACATCCATCCGAACGCCTACGTCCATCCCGACGCCGTGGTCATCGGCAACGTGACGATCGGCGCCGAGTCGTCGGTGTGGCCGACGGCGGTGCTGCGCGGCGACGACGGCCGCATCGAGGTCGGGGCCCGCACGAGCATCCAGGACGGCTCGATCATCCACACCACGACCGTCCAGCCGACGATCATCGGCAACGACGTCACGGTCGGGCACAACGTGCACATCGAGAGCGCGACGATCGGTGACCGCGCGCTGATCTCGTCGGGCTCAGTGGTGCTGAACGGATCGACCGTCGGCGAGGGCGCGATCGTCGGGGCGGGGGCGGTCGTCGCACCGAAAACCGACGTGCCCCCGCGGACCATGGCGCTGGGTGTGCCCGCGCGGGTGCGGCAGGGCTACGAGGTGCCGGAAGGGTCGTACGCGCACGCGGTCGCCAGCTACATCGAGCGGGGCAAACGGTTCCGCACCGAACTGCGGAGGTTGGGCTGATGGCAGGCAAACCGCTGGCGGAGGTCGTCGAGGCGGGTTGGGCGCAGGCGTTGGCCCCGGTCGCGCAGCGGATCACCGACATGGGTGACTTCCTCCGGGCCGAGATCGCTGCGGGCCGCCGCTACCTGCCCGCGGGGGCGAACGTCCTGCGCGCCTTCACCCAGCCGTTCGACGGCGTGCGCGTGCTGATCGTCGGACAGGACCCGTACCCCACCCCAGGGCACGCGGTGGGCCTGTCGTTCTCGGTGGCGCGCGAGACCCGGCCGGTGCCGCGGTCACTGGCCAACATCTTCCGCGAGTACACCGACGACCTCGGCCACCCCACCCCGTCCACCGGCGACCTGACGCCGTGGGCCGAGCAGGGCGTGCTGCTGCTCAACAGGGTGCTCACCGTGGCGCCGGGCGAGCCCGGAAGCCACCGCGACAAAGGCTGGGAGGCGGTCACCGAGCAGGCCATCACCGCGCTTGTCGCCAGGGACGCCGAGCCGCTGGTCGCGATCCTGTGGGGCCGCGACGCCCGCAACCTCGCGCCGCTGCTCGGCGACGTGCCGTTGATCGAGTCGGCGCACCCGAGCCCGATGTCGGCCGACCGCGGGTTCTTCGGCTCACGGCCCTTCAGCCGGGCCAACGCGCTGCTGGAGGAGCTGGGCGGCGACCCGGTGGACTGGAAGCTCCCCTGACACGTCGGCGCCCCCGTCCGGATCGGGCGGGGGCGCGTCTGTGGGCTGTCAGGCGCGGGTGACCTTGCCCGCCTTCAGACATGAGGTGCACACGTTCAACCGCGTGCGGTTCCCGCCGTTGATCCGGGTGCGCACGGTCTGGATGTTGGGGTTCCAGCGGCGATGGGTACGGCGGTGCGAGTGCGAGACGGACATGCCGAAGCCCGGACCCTTTCCACAGACGTCGCAGACGGCAGGCACGTCGAACTCCTCGAAATCGGTGTCGGTGAATCCGGGGTAAGCCCCGGTCGCGAAGCATCAGGGTACCCGCGCCACCGCGGCCACCGCACACCGCCCGGTGGCTACGCTTGCGCCCCGTGCCCACCGCTCTCGACGCCGCCCTGATCCACACGTGGGCGCTGGCGTCAGTAGAGGTGCTGGAGCGGCATCAGGCGGCGGTGGACCGGATCAACGTGTTCCCCGTCGCCGACGCCGACACGGGCACCAACCTGCTGCTCACCATGCGCTCCGCGGTCGAGGCCGCGGGCGATCCGAGTGTGGCGGCAGCAAGCGCCGATGCCGACGCGGGGACGGTCGCCGCCGCGCTGTCGCACGGGGCCCTGCTCGGGGCCCGCGGCAACTCCGGCGTGATCCTCTCCCAGGTGCTGCGCGGGCTCGCCGAGGCGGTCGCGGCGTCGCCGCAGGGGGACGCCGCTGCGGTTCTCGCCGATGCGCTGGCCCGCGGCGCGGCGCTGGCCACCGAGGCGCTCACCGACCCGCGTGAAGGCACGGCGCTCACCGTGCTCGCCGCGGCGGCCGAGGGCGCCGGCCGGTCGTGTCGCCGCCGCGGGTGCGCAGGCGGGCAGGCCGGTCGCGCTGTCCCCGGCACGCTGGCGACGGCAGCCGCCGCGGCTGCCGACGCCGCCGCATCGGCCGTGCGCGCCACCACCGCCCAGCTGCCCGAACTGGCCCGCGAGGGGGTCGTCGACGCGGGCGGCCTCGGCCTTTACCTGCTGTTCGACGCGTTGGCCCGGCTCCTCGCCGACCGCGTGCCCCTTGCGTTCCCCACACCGGGCGTCTCCTCGACGCGCACCGCGGAGCGCGAAACCGGCTCGGCGGAGTACGACTACGAGGTGATGTTCCTGCTCGACGCGCATGCGCCCGACCTCGACGGCCTGCGGATGCGGTTGGCCGAGGTGGGCGACAGCGTGGCCGTCGTCGGGGACGGTCAGCACCTGTGGAACGTGCATCTGCACTGCAACGACATCGGGGCCGCGATCGAGGTGGGGATCGCGTTCGGGAGGCCGCACCGCGTGACGGTGACGCGGTTCGCCGACCAGCCGACGCCGGGCCGGTTCGCCCGCGGGCGGGCGGTGCTCATGGTCGTCACGGGGGAAGCGCTGGCGGAGTTGGCCCGTGCCGCGGGGGCGGCGGTACTGACGCGCGCCCCCGACGAGCGCGTGGACGAGCAGGATCTGACGCAGGCGCTGTCGGCGACGCAGGCCCACCAGGTCGTCCTGATGCCGGGCGATCCCGACCTGGTGCCGGTCGCCGAGGCGGCGGCGGCTGCGGCGCGCAGGGACGGGCAGGACGTGCTCGTGCTGCCCACCGCGTCGGTGCTGCAGAGCCTTTCGGCGCTGGCCGTGCACGACCCGTCCCGGCCTGCAGGGGAGGACGTCGTCGCGATGACCGAGGCGGCCGCGAGCACGCGGACGGCCGCCTTGCTGACGGCCGAGACCGAGGCGCTGACGTGGTCGGGTCGCTGCGAGCCCGGCGACGTCCTCGGCATCGCGGACGGCGAGGTCGTCGTGATCGCGCCGGACCTTTCTGTCGGTGCGCTGTGGTTGGCTCACCGCATGCTCCTGGGAGGTGGTGAGATCGTCACGGCGTTGCTGGGCGCGGACACCGACGCCGCGCTGGCCGATGGGCTGGCCGCCGACCTGCGCCGCACGCACCCCGAGGTCGACGTCGTCGTCCACCGGGGAGGCCAGACCGAGTACCCGCTGGTGTTGGGGGTCGAGTGAGCGACGTGCGCGTCGACCTGTACACCCCGCTGGTGTCCGCGATCGGCGGACGCACGGCGGAGGCGCTGGCCGCCCAGCTCGAGCTGCACACGGTGGGCGACCTGCTGCGCCACTACCCCCGCCGCTACGTCGACCGCGGGCGGCTCACCGACATCGCGGATCTCACGATCGGCGAGCACATCACGGTGGTTGCGCAGGTCGAGAAGGCGTCCCTGCGCGACATGCGCTCGCGCAGCGGCAAGCTGTTGGTCGTCGTCATCCGCGACGAGAAAGGCGCCGAGCTGGACTGCACGTTCTTCAACGGCCACCGGCTCAAAGGGCTCATCAAGCCGGGGGTGCGGGCGGTGTTCTCCGGCAAGGTCGGCATCTTCAACCGCAAGCTGCAGCTCACCCACCCGCAGTTCGACACCCTCGACGAGGACGACGAGGTGCGCCCGTTCATCTCGGTGTACCCGGCCACCGGCAAGCTCGGCTCGCAAGTCATCGCCCGCTCGGTCCGCCAGGTGCTGGACCTGCTCGACGGGGGTGGCCGGGTCGAGGTCGAGGACCCGCTGCCGACGGCGCTGCGCGAGCGCGAGAGCCTCGCCGAGCTGGGGCGGGCGTTGCGGCGCATCCACGTGCCCGAGAGCGAGGCTGACATCCACGCCGCCCGCCACCGTCTCGTGTGGGACGAGGCGATGGGCGTCCAGCTCGCGCTCGCGCTACGGCGCCGGGCCACCACGAGCAGGCCCGCCGCGGCCTGTCCGCCGCGGCCGGGCAGGCTGTTGGACGCTTTCGACGCACGGCTCCCGTTCGCGCTGACGGCAGGGCAGCTGGCGGTGGGGGAGCAGGTGGCCGCCGACCTCGCCGGGCGCCATCCCATGAACCGGCTCGTCCAGGGCGATGTCGGCGCGGGGAAGACGGTGGTCGCGCTCAGGGCGATGCTGCAGGCCGTCGACGCAGGCAGGCAGGCCGCGCTGCTGGCGCCCACCGAGGTGCTGGCCGCCCAGCACGTCCGTTCGCTGCGCGCGCTCTTGGGGCCGCTGGGTCAGGCGGGTGAGCTCGGTGCGCCGGAGATCGCCACGCGGGTCACGCTGCTCACCGGATCGCTCGGCGCGAAGGCGAAGCGCCAGGCGCTGCTGGATGCGCAGTCGGGCGAGGCGGGCATCGTCGTCGGCACCCACGCGCTCATCCAGGACAGGGTCGGGTTCGCCGAGCTGGGTCTCGTCGTCGTCGACGAGCAGCACCGCTTCGGCGTCGAGCAGCGCGACGCCCTGAGGTCGCGTGGCGCCGAGTTGGTGCCGCACATGCTGGTCATGACGGCCACCCCGATCCCGCGCACGGTGGCGATGACGGTGTACGGCGATCTCGAGGTCTCCGCGCTCCGGGAGCTGCCTGCCGGTCGGTCGCCGATCGCCACGACCGTCGTACCGCTGGCGGAGCGGCCGTCCTGGTTCGCCAGCGTGTGGCGCCGGGTGCGGGAGGAGGTCGCTGCCGGGCACCAGGCGTACGTGGTGTGCCCCCGGATCGGCGATCCACAGCTCGGCGAGGACGCGGATAGCGACGCCGAGGCCGACACCGACGCCGAGCCGCCGGAGGACGAGGCGGAAGGCAGGCGGCCCCCCTTGGCGGCGATCGACGTGGTCACCACGCTGATGGAGGACCAGCTGGCGGGGCTGCGCCTCGGGCTCCTGCACGGGAAGCTCCCCGGCGAGGAGAAGGACGCCGTGATGCGCGCCTTCGAGCGCGGCGAGCTGGATGTGCTGGTCGCCACGACGGTGATCGAGGTGGGCGTCGACGTCCCCAACGCCACCGCCATGGTGATCCTCGACGCCGAACGGTTCGGCCTTTCCCAGCTGCACCAGCTGCGGGGCCGGGTCGGGCGGGGCGCCGCAGCCGGGGTCTGTCTCCTGGTCACCGACATGCCTGCGGCCACCGCCGCGCGCGCACGGCTCGACGCGATCGCGAGCACCACCGACGGCTTCGCGCTGGCCCAGCTGGATCTTGAGCTCCGCCGAGAGGGCGACGTGCTGGGCGCGCTGCAGTCGGGCCGCCGCTCCGGCCTGCGCCTGCTCTCGCTGCTCAAGCACGAGGAGATCATCGCGAAGGCGCGGGTATACGCGGCCGACATCGTTGAGCACGACCCTGCCCTGCGCGCGCACGGCGGCCTGGCCACGCTTGTCGGCCAGACGGTGGGCGACGAGGAGCGCGCAGCCTGGCTCGACCGGGTTTAGTCACCTCCCACACACCGTGTGTGGGTCACACACACGACCCGCAATGTGTGCGAGCCGCAGACGGTGTGTGTGGGCGCTACGAGGGAAGGGCGCCGCGGCTCGCCGTATCGAGGGCAGCGGTGGCGGGCAGCGGGACGTGGACGACGCCCGCCTTGTCCAGCTTGGCCAGCTCGGAGCGGGCGCGGGTGTAGGCGGCGTAGCGTTCGGCGTCGCTGTCGGAGTCGCGGGCGGTGTTCAGCAGCTTGATCACCCGCTCGACGGTGGAGCGCTCGACGGGGGTGAGGTTGGACAGCCGAATGCGCTCAGCGGCTGCGCGGGCCGCTCCCCAGGCCCGCTCGGCGCGGTCGACGGCTGAGACGAACGCGGAAGCGTGGCCGCCGCCGGGGAACGCGTCGGTGTCGAGCGCCTGTGCCTCGGCGAACGCGTCGACGAAGCGGCCCGTGCTCGGCACGGACACGTCGGCGAGCGCAGGCAGGCGCAGCACGGCCATCGCGTCGCACTCGTAGGCCGCGTAGGCGCTGCGCAGCGCGTCGAACCGGCGGCGCGCGTGCGCCCATGCGAGGTCCGGCCGGGGCGGGGCCACGGGCCGCGGAGGCAGCGGCGCGGTGCCCGCCGCGCCACCGCGGCGCAGCCGAGCCCGACGTTGCGAGCTGGTGACCGCGACGACGACCCCGCTGACGACCAACAGCGGCGCTGCCATGATCACCAGCACCCAGGCGATCGTGAGCAGCCCGATCAGGACGCCGCCCCCGACGATCAGCACGCCGCCGTCGGAGGCGACGGTGAGGGCGACCAGCACCATGGCCACGCCGAACACCGCGCGGGCCTTCGCGTGCCCGTGGTGCCCGTAGTTGCGGCCCGCCACCCTGCGGCGCCGGGCCCTTGACTCCTCGCGCAACCGCCGTCCCTCGGCGAACGCCGCGGCGTTGGCCGGATGGAACGGCGGCATCCCCGCCGGGTGACGATGGTGGCGCACGTCTCCTTGGTACCCGACAGCGGTCCGGTTCGCACGGGGCCGAACGAGTGCCACGGCCGGTACGGTTTCGCCGAGATCACCTCTCGTGACGATCGGAGGAGCCCCCGTGTTCCGCAAGGTGCTGGTCGCCAACAGGGGCGAGATCGCGATCCGAGCGTTCCGGGCCGCCTATGAGCTGGGCATTTTGACCGTCGCCGTCTTCCCCTACGAGGACCGCAACTCGTTGCACCGTGCGAAGGCCGACGAGTCCTACCAGATCGGCGAGCCCGGCCACCCGGTCCGGGCGTACCTCTCCGTCGATGAGGTGATCAAGGCGGCACGGCGGGCAGGCGCCGACGCGATCTACCCGGGCTACGGCTTCCTCTCCGAGAATCCCGACCTCGCCCAAGCCTGCGTGGACGCGGGCATCACGTTCATCGGGCCACCTGCGGACGTGTTGCATCTCACCGGCAACAAGGCCAGGGCGATCGCGGCGGCGCGGGAGGCGGGCGTGGCCGTGCTCGCGTCCAGCCAGCCCTCGACCGACGTCGACGTGCTCGTCGACGCGGCGGGCGAGATCGGGTTTCCGATCTTCGTCAAGGCCGTCGCGGGCGGCGGCGGGCGCGGGATGCGTCGGGTCGAGGCGGCGGGGGACCTGCGGGACGCGATCGACGCTGCGATGCGCGAAGCGGAGTCCGCCTTCGGCGACTCGACCGTGTTCCTCGAGCAGGCCGTGGTGAATCCGCGCCACATCGAGGTGCAGATCCTCGCCGACGCCGACGGGAACGTCGTGCACCTCTACGAGCGCGACTGCTCGGTACAGCGGCGGCACCAGAAGGTCATCGAGATCGCGCCCGCCCCGAACCTCGACCCGGACCTGCGGGACCGCATCTGCGCCGACGCCGTAGCGTTCGCCCGCCACATCGGCTACGTCAACGCGGGCACCGTCGAGTTCCTCCTCGACGAGCGCGGCCGTCACGTCTTCATCGAGATGAACCCCCGCATCCAGGTCGAGCACACGGTGACCGAGCAGGTGACCGACCGCGACCTGGTCGTCGCCCAGCTGCGCATCGCGTTCGGCGCCACGCTGCCCGACCTGCAGCTGACCCAGGACCAGGTCAGGCTGTCGGGCGCCGCGCTGCAGTGTCGCGTCACCACCGAGGACCCGGCCAACGGCTTCCGCCCCGACACCGGCGTGATCAGCAACTACCGCTCGCCCGGCGGCCCCGGCGTGCGGCTGGACGGCGGCACCACGCACACCGGCGCCGAGGTCAGCGCGCACTTCGACTCGATGCTGGTCAAGCTCACCTGCTACGGGAACGACTTCGCCCAGGCCGTCCGCAGGGCGCGGCGTGCGATCGCGGAGTTCCGCATCCGCGGCGTGGCCACCAACCTGCCGTTCCTGGCCGCCGTCCTCGACGACCCGGACTTCCAGGCGGGCCGCGTCACCACGTCGTTCATCGACCAGCGCCCCGAACTGCTGCGAGCGCGCAAGCCCGCCGACCGCGGCACCCGGCTGCTGACCCACCTCGCCGAGACCACGGTCAACCGCCCGCACGGTCCCCGGCCCCACGTCGTCGAGCCTTCCGACAAGCTTCCCCGCTGCGACGTCGAGGCGGAGGCCCCTGCGGGGTCGCGCCAGATCCTGCGCGCGCTGGGCCCGGAGGGGTTCGCCAGGCGCCTGCGGGAGCAGACCGCGGTCGCCGTCACCGACACGACGTTCCGCGATGCGCACCAGTCGCTGCTGGCCACCCGGGTACGCACGCGCGACCTGCTCGCCGTCGCGCCCTACGTCGCGCGGACCACGCCGCAGCTCCTCTCGCTCGAGTGCTGGGGCGGAGCCACCTATGACGTGGCGTTGCGGTTCCTCGCCGAGGACCCCTGGGACCGCCTCGCCGCCCTATCGGACGCCCTGCCCAACATCTGCACCCAGATGCTGCTTCGCGGGCGCAACACCGTCGGCTACACGCCGTACCCCACCGAGGTCACCGACGCGTTCGTGCACGAGGCCGCAGCCACGGGCATGGACATCTTCCGGATCTTCGACGCGCTGAACGACGTCGCGCAGATGCGTCCGGCGATCGACGCGGTCCGCGCCACCGGCACCGCCGTTGCTGAGGTGGCGCTGTGCTACACCGGTGACCTGTCCGACCCGGCCGAGGACCTCTACACGCTCGACTACTACCTGCGCCTCGCCGAGCAGATCGTGGCGGCAGGCGCCCACGTCCTGGCGATCAAGGACATGGCGGGCCTTTTGCGCCCGCAGGCGGCGCGCACGCTGGTCACGGCATTGCGCAGGCAGTTCGAGCTGCCCGTCCACCTGCATACCCACGACACCGCGGGCGGCCAGCTCGCCACCCTGATCACGGCGATCGACGCAGGTGTCGACGCCGTCGACGCGGCGGTGGCGTCGATGGCGGGCACGACGTCACAGCCCTCGCTCTCGGCGCTGGTGGCGGCCACCGACCACACCGAGCGCGCCACCGGGCTCTCGCTCACGGCCGTGAGCGACCTCGAGCCGTACTGGGAGGCGGTGCGGAAGGTCTACCGGCCGTTCGAGTCCGGGCTCGCGTCGCCGACGGGTCGCGTCTACCACCACGAGATCCCCGGCGGACAGCTCTCCAACCTGCGCCAGCAGGCCATCGCGCTGGGCCTCGCCGACCGGTTCGAGCTGATCGAGGACCTCTACGCCGCTGCCGACCGGATGCTCGGCCGTCTCGTGAAGGTCACGCCGTCGTCGAAGGTGGTGGGCGACCTGGCCCTGCACCTGGTCGGCGCGGGCGTCGAGGCCAAGGACTTCGAAGCCGACCCCGGCCGTTTCGACGTGCCGGACTCGGTGATCGGCTTCCTGCGGGGCGAGCTGGGCGACCCGCCGGGCGGCTGGCCCGAGCCGTTCCGCACCCGCGCGCTGGAGGGCCGCCCACCTGAGCGCCCGCACGTCGACCTGACGGCCGAGGACCGTGACGAGCTGGCCAAGAGTCCTCGCCCCACCCTCAACCGGTTGCTGTTCCCCGGTCCGACGCGCGAGTACCTGGCGCACCGCGAGTCCTACGGCAACACGTCGGTGCTCTCGACCAAGGACTTCCTCTACGGGCTGGAGCCCGACACCGAGCACACCGTCGAGCTGGAGCCCGGCGTCATGCTGCTCATTGCGTTGGAGGCGATCTCGGAGCCCGACGAGCGCGGCTTCCGCACGGTCGTGACGACGCTCAACGGCCAGCTGCGGCCGGTGTCGGTGCGCGACACCTCGGTCGCCACCGACGTCAAGGCCGCGGAGAAGGCCGACCGGAGCAACCCGCGCCACGTGCCCGCGCCGTTCGCGGGCGTGGTGACGCTGCAGGTCGGCGAAGGCGACGAGGTGACCGCGGGGCAGACGGTGGCGACGATCGAGGCGATGAAGATGGAGGCGAGCATCACCGCGGCGGAGGCGGGCACCGTGGCGCGGGCGGCGATCGGCCGCGTTCAGCAGGTGGAGGGCGGCGACCTGCTGTTGGAGCTGGGCTGAAGCCCGCGCACACCGGCGGTGGCCCGCACACACTGCGGGAGGTGTGTGCCGGCTCCGCGCGATGTGTGCAGGCGACACGGCACGATGCGCAGGTGACCAGGATCGTGGCGGGGGTGGCGGGCGGCCGACGGCTCGCGGTGCCGCCGTCGGGCACCCGGCCGACGTCCGACCGCGTGCGGGAGGCGCTGTTCAGCGCACTGGCCCACGATCCGGGGCTGGACGGCGTCGCTGTGCTGGACCTGTGCGCGGGCTCGGGCGCGCTGGGGCTGGAGGCGCTCTCCCGCGGAGCTGAACACGTCCTGCTCGTGGAATGTGACAAGCGGGCGGTCGCCGTGCTACGCCGCAACGTCGTCGCCGTCGGGCTGCCCGGCGCCGAGGTCCGACACGCTCCGGTTGCCGCCGTACTGGCTGCCCCGGCCGACCGCCCCTACGACGTGCTCCTCGCGGACCCGCCCTACGCCATGCCCGACGCCGAGGTCGCCGGATGGCTCACCGACGCGCACGCGCACGGCTGGCTCGCGCCCGAGGCCGTGGTCGTGGTCGAGCGGCCCACCCGCGGCGGCCCGTTCCCGTGGCCCGCACCCCTGCAGGCGACCCGTGAGCGACGTTACGGAGAGACGACGCTGCACGTCGCCCGCTGTTACCGTCTGCGCCCATGAGGCGCGCCGTCTGTCCCGGCTCCTTCGATCCGCCGACGAACGGCCACCTGGACATCATCGGCCGCGCCTCGGCGCTGTTCGACGAGGTCGTGGTCGCCGTGTTGGTGAACAAGAGCAAGAAGGGTCTGTTCACGGTCGAGGAGCGCATCGCGATGCTCACCGAGGTGACCGAGGCCTACGCGAACGTGCGCGTCGACTCCTTCCACGGCCTGCTCGTCGACTACTGCCGAGCCCACGACGTGCGCGCGATCGTCAAAGGCCTGCGGGCGGTCACCGACTTCGACTACGAGCTGCAGATGGCCCAGATGAACCAGCAGCTCTCGGGCGTCGACACGCTGTTCATGTCGACGAGCCCCGAGTGGAGCTTCGTGGCGAGCTCGCTGGTCAAGGAGATCGCGACGTTCGGCGGCGACGTGGCCCACCTGCTGCCCCGTTCCGTGCACGAGCGACTGACGAAGCGCATCGCCGAGCAGCTGTGAGGGCCGGGTAGGCCGGGACACGCCCGCAGACCGGCAATCCGCGATCAGCGCGTCCTGCGGTGAGAGGATCCGATCCGTGTACCGGGTCTTCGAATCGCTCGACGCGCTGGTCACCGTCGTCGAGGAAGCGCGAGGGGTCCCGATGACGGGCAACTGCGTCGTCCCGCGCGGGGACGTGCTGGAGTTGCTGGACGACATCCGGGAGGCGCTGCCCGGTGAGCTCGACGACGCCCAGGACGTGCTGGACCGCCGCGACGAGCTCGTCGACGACGCCACCCAGGAGGCGGAGCAGACCCGGTCCGGAGCCCAGTCCGATGCCGCGGCTGCGCTGGCGAGCGCGCAGTCGGAGGCCGACCGGCTCGTCGCCGACGCCCGCGCCGAGGCCGAGCAGACCCTCGCCACCGCCCGCCACGAGGCTGAACGGGCCGTGGCCGACGCGCGCAGGCAGTACACCGAGCTGACCGACCGGGCTCGCGTCGAAGCGGAACGATCGGTGGAGGCCGGTCGCGCCACCCACGACCGGTTCGTCGCGGAGGGTCGCGCGGAGCAGGTGCGGCTGGTGTCGCAGACCGAGGTCGTCCGGGCCGCGCACGCGGAGGCGGCCCGCGTCGTCGACGCCGCTGAGGCCGAGACCGACCGCCTGCGCCGTGAGTGCGACGCCTACGTCGACGCGAAGCTCGCCGACTTCGAGGACACGCTGGGCAAGGCGCTGGCGACCGTCACCCGCGGGCGCAGCCAGCTGTGGCGCGGGGCTCCGGCGGCTGCGTCGCGCGGCCGCACCGGCACCGGCATGGACCTCATCGACTGAACTACTCTGGAGGGGTGAGCACGCACCGCCCCCACCGCACCGAGGCCGTTGGTCCGTGGGCTTTCAGCACCCGCGAGCTGGGCCGCCGCCCCGGCACCATGCGCACCTACACCCGGGTCGTTCCCGCGCCGGAAGGCGGGATGGGGCTGCCCACGATCGGCGTGCCCGCAGGCGCGCCGGTCGAGCTCGACCTGCGGCTGGAGGCGGTCACCGAGGGCGTCTACGTCTCCGGCACGGCCTACGCGCAGTTGGCAGGGGAGTGCGCGCGCTGTCTCGACCCGCTCACCGACGAGGTGACCGTCGAGATCGGTGAGCTCTACGCCTACCCGGACAGCGTCACCGACGAGACCACCGAGGAGGACGAGCTGCCGCGCGTCGTCGACGAGCACGTCGACCTCGAGCAGACCGTCCGCGACGCCCTCGTGCTCGAGCTGCCGCTGGCCCCGCTGTGCCGCCCGGACTGCGCGGGCCTGTGCGTCGAGTGCGGCGAGAAGTGGGCCGACCTCGCCCCCGACCACGGGCATGAGACACTGGACCCGCGTTGGGCCGCTCTCCGGGAGCGCCTGCCCGCCGAATGACCTTCCCGTACTACTGCTAGGAGATCCATCGTGGCCGTTCCGAAGCGCCGGATGTCGCGCTCGAACACGCGATCCCGTCGTGCGCAGTGGAAGGCCGCTGTTCCGACGCTCGTCGCCTGCTCGAACCGGGCTTGCCGGGCCACCAAGCCACCGCACGTCGCGTGTCCCGTCTGCGGGACATACAACGGTCGTCCGGTCGTCACCCCGGCCTGAGCCGCTCGAGTCTTATGCCGGATCGTGGTGGCCCGCGGCCCTCGGTTGACCGTGGGCCGCTTCTCGCTTCGCTCGGCGTCGAGATGGCGGAGCCGCTGCTCACGCTCGCGTTGACGCACCGTTCCTACGCGTACGAGAACGGCGGGCTGCCGACCAACGAGCGCCTGGAATTCCTCGGCGACTCGGTGTTGTCGATCGTCATCACCGACCGCCTCTACCGCGACAACCCCGACCGGCCGGAAGGGCAGCTGGCAAAGCTGCGCTCCAGCGTCGTCAACATGCACGCGCTGGCCGGGGTCGCGATCACGCTCGGCGGCCCTGACGGGCTAGGCGCCTACCTCTACCTCGGCCGAGGCGAGGAGATGACGGGCGGGCGCACCAAGCCCAGCATTCTCGCCGACGCCATGGAGGCGCTGATCGGCGCGGTGTACCTGGAGCACGGGCTGGAGACCGCCCGCGATCTCGTGAACCGGCTGTTCGACAACCTCATGCGGAGTGCGCCCCTGCTGGGCGCGGGCTTGGACTGGAAGACGAGCCTGCAGGAGCTTACGGCGGGGAGGGAGCTCGGGGTTCCCGAGTACCGCATCGAGGAGGAGGGCCCCGACCACCTGAAGGTCTTCACGGCCACCGCGGTCGTCGCGGGCCGGGACCTCGGGTCCGGCCAGGGTCGCACCAAGAAGGAGGCCGAGCAGAAGGCCGCCGAGCTGGCGTGGCACGCGCTCACCGAAGAGGCAGCAGCCTCCACCGCAGGCAGCTAGGCGATTTCGTGCCCGAGCTGCCGGAGGTCGAGGTCGTCCGCCGCGGCCTCGCCGAACACGTGCTGAAGCGCACGATCGAGCGGGTCGACGTCGCGCACCCGCGCGCAGTCCGTCGGCACGTCGAGGGCGGCGCCGACTTCGCCGCCCGCCTCCCGGGCCGCACGATCACCGGCGCTCGACGGCGGGGCAAGTACCTGTGGCTGGAGCTGGACGGCGGCGTCGAAGACGATGACGCGGTGCTCGCCCACCTGGGCATGAGCGGCCAGATGCTCGTCGCCGAACCGGGCCTGCCGGACGAGAAGCACCTGCGCATCCGGTTCCGGTTCGCCGACGACGGTCCGGAGCTCCGGTTCGTCGACCAGCGCACGTTCGGCGGCCTCTCGGTCCACCGGTTGGTCCCGGCGGTCGGCGGGGGCCTGCTGCCCGCGCCGGTGGCGCACATCGCCCGCGACCCGATGGACCCCGCGTTCGACCTCGACGCCGCTGTCGCCGGGATTCGCCGCCGCCGCACCGAGCTGAAACGGGCCCTGCTCGACCAGACCGTCGTGTCGGGCATCGGCAACATCTACGCCGACGAGGCGCTCTGGCGGGCGCGGCTACATGGCTCGCGGCAGACCGACCGGCTCACCCGGGCCCAGGGTCGCGCCGTGCTCACCGCTGCGGCGGAGGTGATGGACGCCGCACTGGCCGTAGGGGGCACGTCCTTTGACGCGCTTTACGTGAACGTAAACGGCGCCTCCGGCTACTTCGACCGATCGCTGGCGGCCTACGGCCGGGCCGCCCGGCCCTGCCCCCGCTGCGGCACGCCGATCCGGCGGGAGGCGTTCATGAACCGCAGCAGCTACTTCTGCCCGCGCTGCCAACCCCGCCCCCGCGCCGCGCGGCGGCCGGTGCCGGGTTGAGCGGTGAGGCTTAGCCCCCGCGCGGCGCGACGCGGCGGCTGGCGCGATGGCGGGACGCCGCGGGATGGGGCGCGGCGGTCAGCGGCGCGGCGGTCATCGGTGACACGGTGAGTCGTGCAATCCGACACGGTGAGCCCGGCGATCCGACATGGTGAGTCGTGCGATCCGACACGGTGAGTCCGGCGATCCGACCCGGCGAGTTTGGCGATCCGACCCGGTGAATGCCGATCGCTCCGCGGAGCCCCGAGTGACCCGGTCCCGAGACCGGGGTGACTGCCAGGGATGATCGCCGCGAGTCGCACGTTGCAGGGGTCGGGAGCCCTCTGATGTACAGCTCGTTGCGATCTTCTCTGCGGACGGCTGGCCAACTACCCGTGCGCACCCGGACTTGCCCGGTCGACGCCGGTCCGTCATATCGCTATGCCGACCCCGCGACTTGCCGTGTTGCTTGACCCACCCACTCGATCGGCGCCCCGTACGCCGTGACAGATCGGCCAACTCACCGTGACGAATCGGCCGGCTCGCCGGGTCGAATCGCACGACTCACCGCGGCCGATGGCACGACTCACCCGGGCCGGGTCCCCGACTCGCCGTGCCGGGTTCCCCAACTCACCGTGCCGGATCCCCCGACTCACCGGGGCGGATCGCACGACTCACCCCGGCGGATCGCGGGACTCGGCGTGCCGGATCACACGACTCACCCCTGCGGAGTGTGGGGTTCGCCGGGGCGGGCCGTGGGTTGGTCGTGCGAGGGTGAACGCCGTGACTCACGACGAGATCCTCGACCGGATCGGCTTCCGGGGCGATCCGGTGGCCGACCGCGCCGCTACCGTCGTCGTCGGAACGGCCCGCTTCACGATCCTGACCCCGCGGTTGGTGCGGCTGGAGTGGGCGCCGTCCGCTCGGTTCGAGGACCGGGCGAGCTATGCGTTCCCCCTCCGCCGCGGCACCGCGCCCGCGTTCACCGTGGCAACCGCCGACGCCGTGGCAACCGCCGACGCCGTGGCAACCGCCGACGCCGTGACGACGATCGACACCGGTGCGCTCGTGGTGACGTTCACCGACGACGGCCTGCCCTTCCACGCGGGCAACCTGGCGATCCGGCTCACCGGACCCGTCGTCGCCGACTGGGTGCCGGGGCAGCGCGATCTCGACAACCTCGGCGGCGCGCGGCGCACCGTGGACGACTGCCGCGGGGACGCGGTGCTCGAACCCGGTCTGGTGTCGCGTTCGGGCTGGGCGGTGGTCGACGACAGCGCCACCGCGGTGTTCGACGGCGAAGGCTGGCCGGTAGGCCGGGCCGAGCCGGACGCGCTCGACTGGTACTTCTTCGGCTACGGCCACGACTTCGCCGCCGCGGTCGGCGACTACACGCGGTTCGGGGGCGGCGTGCCGCTCGTGCCCCGGTGGGCGCTCGGGGCCTGGTGGTCGCGCTACCACGCCTACGACGAGGCCGAGCTGAAGGAGCTCGTCGAGGGCTTCGCGAAGCACGACCTGCCGCTCGACGTCGTCGTCATCGACATCGACTGGCATCTGCCGGACGGCTGGACCGGCTACACGTGGAACCGCGACCTCTTCCCGGATCCCCGCGCGATGCTGGCGTGGCTGCACGCCCGCGGCCTGACGGTCACGCTGAACCTGCACCCGGCCCAAGGGGTGCAGCGGTTCGAGTCGGCCTACCCCGAGTTCGCCCGCCGCAGCGGCATCGACCCCACCTCGGGCGACCCGGTGCCGTTCTCGATCACCGACCCGCAGTTCGTGCACGACTACTTCGAACTGCTGCACCACCCGCTCGAAGACGAGGGCGTCGACTTCTGGTGGATGGACTGGCAGCAGGGCCGCACGACCGACGTGCCGGGTCTGGATCCGCTGCCGTGGCTGAACCACATCCACTTCGCCGACCAGGCGCGCCGTCCCGAGCGGCGCCCGATCGACTTCAGCCGGTGGGGCGGCCTGGGCAGCCACCGCTACCCGGTCGGATTCTCGGGCGACTCGTTCGCGCTGTGGACGGCGCTGGCCTTCCAGCCCCGCTACACGGCCGCGGGCGCGAACGTCGCCTACGGCTGGTGGAGCCACGACATCGGCGGCCACAGCGGACCCGACGATCCCGAGCTCTATGTGCGATGGGTTCAGTTCGGCGCCGTCAGCCCGATCCTGCGGCTGCACAGCAACCGGGAGCCCGAGTCCGAGCGTCGGCCCTGGGCCTTCGACGACGCCACCCTCGAACTCTCCCGGGAGGCGTTCCGGCTGCGCTACGAGCTGGTGCCCTACCTCTACACCGCGGCTCGGTACATGGCCGACACCGGCGCCGCGATCGTCCGGCCCACCGCATGGGTGGCTCCCGAGGACGACGGCGCCTACCTGGCCCGGTCCCAGTACCTGCTCGGCCCGGATCTGCTCGTCGCCCCCGTACTGCGCCCCGTCGACCCGCAGACCGGGCTGGCGAGCGTCGAGGTCTGGCTGCCGGAGGGGGCCTGGATCGACCGCGAGACGGGGGAGTCCTTCGAAGGTCCGCGGTGGGCCACCGTCGCCGCGTCGCTGCGGCGGGTTCCCCAGTTCGTCCGGCCGGGATCGGCGCTGCCCCTCGCCGTGGGCGCGACGAGCAGCGCCGCACCCGAGCTGCTGACCCTCTCCGTGTTCCCCGGCACCGGCACGGCCAGGGTGTACGACGACGACGCGGAGGCCACGTGGACCGAGGTCGCCGTCACCTCCCCGGATCCGGCGCGTCTCGCTGTCCGCGTGACGCCCGGCAGAGCGCGCGACCTGGTCGTGCGCGTCGAGCAGGTCAACCGCCCCGACGACGTCCGGATCGACGCCGACGAGGTCGACGACTGGTGGTTCGCCGACAACACGCTGCACATCCCGGCCCGCCTCGGCCGCGAACCGGTGACGATCGAGGTCGTGGCCGACGGACCGCTGAGCCGCGTCGGCCCTGCCCACAACGCGCGAGTCCGCGCGGCCGACCTGGCCCGGCTCCTGCCCGCCGCACCCCGGCTCGACGCCCTGGCCCTCGACGCCCTGGCCCTCGACGCCGTGCCCCTCGACAGCCAGGCCCGCGCGCTCGCCGTCGCCCGGTCCGGCGGCCCGTCCATTCAGGTCATCGAACACACCGCGCCCGACGAGGCGGTGCACATGCTCGGGCGGGTGATCGTGGCTGCGCCGGAGTCGGGCACGGCCACCGCGACCGTCCGGTGGACGGTCGAGCAGGGATCGACCCGGGAGGAGATCGCGGGGCCCACCGTCGTCGACGGCCAGGCTCTCGTGCTCGACGCCCCGTTCGCCTGGGACGGCTCGCGGCAGGCGTGCCGGTGGCGCGTCGAGGTCCGGGTGTCGTGGGACGGCCTGGAGGTCGTGCGGACCCACTGCAGCGCGACGCTGAACCCCGCGATCGCGTCCTGGCTCGTCGCCGACACGCCCGAGCTACCCGAGCCGGGGCAGTGGACGGTGCACCGGATCGAGCCCGGCGACATCGACTTCGGGAACCTCGCCGACCGCTTCTTCGTGCGCTTCCGCTCGTGGGGTAGGCAGGCGGGCGCCGACGCGATCGGCTGGGCGCGCACGACGGTCACGGTGCCCGACGACCGCGAGGTGGCGATCGCCTACGTCGCGGGCGGCCCGGCGCGGGTCCGGGTCGACGGGCTGGCCGTGGAAGCCGACGTCACCGGCCACGAACCGGTCAAGTACTTCACGCTCGATCCGTCGCCGCGGCGCACGGCTCCGGTTTGGCTCCCGGCCGGGGCGCACGAGGTCCTCGTAGCCTGCGACCAGCCCGCTAGCGGAATGATCGACTGGTACCTGACGGCGTGGGTGACCGGCCCGGACGGCACACCGATGCTCGACGTGACTGCCGACGCAGAGCTTTAAAGCCAGCCCTTGCGCTTGAACGCCCAGTACAGCGCGCCTGCGAACAGCAGCATCAGCCCCACCGCATAGGGGTAGCCGTAAGTCCACTCCAGCTCGGGCATCAGCTTGAAGTTCATGCCGTAGACCGACGCGACGAACGAGGGCGCGAAGAAGATGGCCGCCCACGACGAGATGCGTTTGACCTGCTCGTTCTGCTGCAAGCCCGACTCGGTCATGCGGGCCATCTCGTCGTTCTGCCGCTGCGCGACCAGCGTGCTGTTGACCGACAGGATGTTCGTCAGCAGCTGCCGGAACCCCTCCGAGCGCTCGATCACCCGCGTCGCGTGGTCGGCGACGTCGCGCAGCTGGCGGCGCAGCTCCAGGTCCGATTCGCTGGCCCGCTCCTTCAGGACGATCCGCAGCATGTCGAGGACGTCGTTGAGCGGGTCGACCGCCCGTTGGAACTCGATCACCTCTCGGGAGAGCTGGTAGATCCGCCTCGACACCGACGGTTCGCCGTCGAAGACCTGGGACTCGATCTCGTCGATGTCGTTCTGCAGGCCGTCCAGCACCGGGCCGTAGTCGTCGACGACTTTGTCCAGCACCGCGTACAAGACCGCGTACGGACCCTGGCGCAGGAGCTCCGGATCCGCCTCCAGCCGCGCGCGCACCGTGGAGAGGTCGGGCTCTTCCGCGTGGCGCACGGTGATGACGAAGTCGTTCCCGAGGAACAGGTGCAGCTCGCCGAGCTCGACGACCTCGACGTGGTCGACGTAGCGGGCCGGGCGCAGCACGACGAACACCACGTCGTCGAAGCGCTCGAGCTTGGGTCGTTGGTGCGCGGTGATCGTGTCTTCGACGGCGAGTGGATGCAGGTGGAACTCGCGGGCGACGGCCTTCATCTCCGTTTCGTCGGGGCGCAACATGCCGATCCAGCAGAAGCTGTGCCCATCAGCAGGGCAGTCGTGCAGCGTCTCAAACGTTTTATCGAGGGAGTCGGGTGCCGTCGCACGCTTCCCGTCGACGTAGATCGCGTTGTCGACCACCGGCATGGCTGTTCCCCGATCGCTTGACCACCCTTGACGGAGAGCGTAATCAGCCGCGACGGTGGGCCGCGTGAGCGCCGCCACCGCGGCGTAAGGAACCCGTCAAGACCGCGGTTCCTGCCCGTCAAGACGACGTACGCGCCGCCCATGCCCCCGGTGGAATCGGCGAGGCTCGCCCATGGCCGCCCATCAGGGGGGCCACCATCACGTGGAGGGTTCCGTGGCCGATCTGGCCTATGCGCTGCTGATCATCGTCGGCTTCGCGCTGCTCGCATTCACGCTCAAAGGACTGGAGCGACTGTGATCGCCGACGTCATCGGCGGGCTCATCGCCGTGGGCCTGCTGGTCTATCTCGTCGTCGCGCTGCTTCGCCCGGAGCGGTTCTGATGGCCCGCCGGATGGAGGAGCAGTCATGAACGACACTGTGGCGGGCCTGCTGCAGATCCTCGCCCTGGTCGTCCTGCTCGCGGTCGTGTACGTGCCGCTGGGCGATTACATGGCCCGCGTGTTCACCGGCGAGCGGCACCTCAGGGTGGAGAAGGCGGTCTACCGCGCCACCCGGGTCGACGCCGAGTCCGGTCAACGGTGGACCACCTACGCGGCGGCGCTGCTGGCGTTCTCGTTCTTCGGTGTGGTGCTGCTCTACCTGATCCAGCGGTTCCAGCCGCTGTTGCCGATGGGCTTCGGCCGCGGCGTCAACGGTGACCAGATACCGGCCGCGATGGCGTTCAACAACGCGGTGTCGTTCGTGACGAACACGAACTGGCAGTCCTATGTGCCCGAGCAGGTCGTCGGGAACACGGTGCAGATGGTCGGGTTCACCGTCCAGAACTTCCTGTCCGCCGCGGTCGGCCTCGCCGTGGCCGTGGCGCTCATCAGGGGGTTCGCCGCCTCCAACACCGACCGGATCGGCAACTTCTGGGTGGACCTCACCCGCGGGGTCGTCCGGATCCTGCTGCCGTTCGCGTTCATCGCCGCGATCGTGCTCGTCGCCACCGGCGTGGTGATGACGCTGCGCTCCGGGATCGACGTGACCAACGTCGACGGCAGCCAGTACACGATCCCGCTGGCGCCCGCCGGGTCGCAAGAGGCGATCAAGGAGTTCGGGACGAACGGTGGCGGCATCTACAACGCCAACTCCGCGCACCCCTTCGAGAACCCCAACGCGCTGTCCAACTTCCTGGAGATCTTCCTGCTGCTGGTGATCCCGGTCAGCCTGACCAGGACGTTCGGCACGATGGTCCGCGACCGCCGCCAGGGCCTCGTGCTCGTCGCCGTGATGGGCGTCATCTGGGCAGCGTTCGTCACGATCTCGTGGCTCGCCGAGACCCACCCCAACGGCTCGGCCGCGATCGCCGCGGGCGGCGCGCTGGAGGGCAAGGAGGTCCGCTTCGGCATCCCGGGCTCAGTGCTCTTCGCCGTCTCGACGACCGGCACGTCCACCGGCGCCGTCAACTCGCTGCACGACAGCTTCACCGGTGGCGCGGGCGGCACCGTGCTGCTCCACATCCTGCTCGGCGAAGTCACGCCCGGCGGCGTCGGCACCGGCATGTACGGCATCCTGATCATCGCGGTGATCGCCGTGTTCCTCGCCGGGCTCATGGTCGGACGCACGCCCGAGTACCTCGGCAAGAAGCTCGGCAGGGTGGAGGTCACGGCAGCCGCCGTCTCGATCCTCGCCATGCCGACGCTGGTGCTCATCGGCGCGGGCCTGGCCATCGCGCTGCCCGGGACGGCGGGTGCGCTCAACAACGACGCCTCGCACGGGTTCTCCGAGGTGCTCTACGCCTACGCCTCGGCCGCGAACAACAACGGAAGTGCGTTCGCAGGCATCACGGTGACCAGCGACTTCTTCCAGACCAGTCTCGCTGTCTGCATGCTGTTCGGCCGCTTCGTGCCGATCCTCGCCGCGCTCGCGCTGGCCGGATCCCTCGCCCGGCAGAGGCGGGTCGAGGCGGGCGCGGGAACCCTGCCGACCAACGGGCCGCTGTTCGCCGTGCTGGTGGGCGGAACCGTCCTCCTCGTCGCCGCTTTGACGTTCTTCCCGGCCTTGGCGCTGGGCCCCCTCGTGGAGGCACTCTCGTGACCACCGAACTACAGGACCGCCCTACCGCGGAAGTCACCCACGGCGTCGCCGTGTCCGCAGGGGCGTTCAGCCCCCGTCAGCTGGTGCAGGCGACCCCTGAGGCGCTGCGCAAGCTCGACCCGCGCACCCAGCTGCGCAACCCCGTCATGTTCGTCGTATGGGTCGGGTCCGTCGTCGTGACGGTGTCGGCGATCATCTCGCCGAGCGTGTTCTCGATCCTGATCGCGATCTGGCTGTGGTTCACGGTCCTGTTCGCCAACCTCGCCGAGGCGGTCGCGGAAGGCCGTGGCAAGGCACAGGCTGAGTCGCTGCGGCGGACGAAGAAGGAGACGGTCGCGCGCAGGCTCGACAAGGACGGGCTCGAAGCGGCGGTGGCAGGCACCGAACTGGCGATCGGCGACCTGGTGGTCGTCGAGGCGGGCGAGACCATCCCGGGCGACGGCGACGTCGTCGAGGGCATCGCGACCGTGGACGAGTCGGCGATCACCGGCGAGTCCGCGCCGGTGGTGCGCGAAGCGGGCGGGGACCGCAGCTCGGTCACCGGCGGCACCACCGTGCTGTCGGACCGCATCGTCGTCAAGATCACGACCAAGCCCGGCGAGTCCTTCGTCGACCGGATGATCGCGCTGGTCGAAGGGGCGTCGCGGCAGAAGACGCCCAACGAGATCGCATTGACGATCCTGCTGGCCGCGCTGACGATCATCTTCCTGCTCTCGGTCGTCGCGCTGCAGCCGATGAGCACCTATGCGGGCGCCCAGCAGTCGCTGATCGTGCTTACGGCGCTGCTGGTGTGCCTCATCCCCACGACCATCGGCGCGCTGCTCTCCGCGATCGGCATCGCGGGCATGGACCGGCTCGTGCAGCGCAACGTGCTCGCGACGTCCGGCCGCGCGGTCGAGGCCGCGGGCGACATCGACACCCTCCTGCTCGACAAGACCGGGACGATCACGTTCGGCAACCGGCAGGCCACCGAGCTGATCCCGGTGCACGGGGTCGAGGCCGCCGAGCTGGCCACCGCCGCGCGGCTGTCCTCACTGGCCGACCAGACCCCTGAGGGGCGCAGCATCGTCGCGTTGACCGCTTCTCAGTACGGGCTCGCCCCTGAGGCCTCGGCGGCCGAGGCGACGTCCGAGTTCGTTCCGTTCACCGCGCAGACCCGCATGTCCGGCCTGGACGGCGCGGGCAAGCAGATCCGCAAGGGGGCGGCGGCCTCGCTGCTGGCCTGGGCCGACACGTCGTCGGACGAGGTGAACCGCATCGTCGACCAGATCTCCGACGAGGGCGGCACGCCGCTCGCCGTCGCGGTCCGCGAGGGCGGCACGAGCAAGGTGCTCGGGGTCATCCGGCTCTCCGACGTCGTGAAGCCGGGGATCTCCGCCCGGTTCGACGAGCTGCGGTCCATGGGCATTCGGACGGTGATGATCACGGGGGACAACCCGCGCACCGCCCGCGCGATCGCCGCGCAAGCGGGCGTCGACGACCACCTCGCCGAAGCCACGCCGGAAGACAAGATGGCGCTGATCCGCAAGGAGCAGGAGGGCGGGCGGCTGGTCGCGATGACCGGCGACGGCACGAACGACGCGCCCGCGCTCGCCCAGGCCGACGTCGGGGTCGCGATGAACACGGGCACGTCCGCCGCGAAAGAGGCGGGCAACATGGTCGACCTCGACTCCGACCCGACCAAGCTGATCGAGATCGTGGAGATCGGCAAGCAGCTGCTCATCACCCGCGGCGCGCTGACCACCTTCTCGGTGGCCAACGACCTCGCCAAGTACTTCGCGATCCTGCCCGCGATGTTCCTGACCGTGTACCCGTCGCTCGGGGCCCTGAACATCATGGGCCTGGCCACACCGAAGTCGGCGATCCTGTCCGCGGTGATCTTCAACGCGTTGATCATCGTCGCGCTGATCCCGCTGGCGCTGCGCGGGGTGCGCTACCGGCCGACGAGCGCGGGAAAGCTGTTGCGCCGCAACCTGCTGATCTACGGGCTCGGCGGTGTGGTCTCGCCGTTCGTCGGCATCTTCCTCATCGACCTGCTCGTCCGACTGATTCCGGGGATCTAGGACATGTTCACGACCTTGTTGCGGCAGGCGGGCACCGGCCTGCGCGTGCTCATCCTGTTCGCGGTGCTGACGGGGATCGTCTATCCGCTCGTCACGCTGGCCGTGGCGCAGCTGCCGGGGCTCTCGGGGCCCGCGAACGGCTCGATCGTCTACGCGGCCGACGGCACGCCCGTCGGGTCGGCGTTGATCGGGATCGACCCGGTGGCCAAGAACCCGCAGGCCGACCCGTGGTTCCACACCCGCCCGTCGGCCTCGGCCAAGGACATCCTCGGGCCTGCCGACACCACCACCTCCGGCGGGTCGAACAAGGGCACCTTCGACTCCAAGCTGACGGACACGGTCAACCAGCGGAAGGCCGCCATCGCGACGCGCGAGGGGGCGTCGCCCGCCGACGTGCCGCCGGACGCGGTGACCGCGTCGGCCTCCGGCCTCGACCCCGACATCAGCCCGGCCTACGCGGCGCTGCAGACGGCGCGCGTCGCCCGGGTGACGGGGCTGCCCGCAACACAGGTCCAGCAGCTGGTCGCGCAGGCGACGTCCGGTCGGATCCTGGGCTTCCTCGGCGAACCGACGGTGAACGTCACGGACCTGAACACGGCCGTGGCGGCGGCGCAGCACTGACATGGCCGTGCGCGGAAACCGTTGCCCTGGCCATGTTTTCCGCGCACGAGCACGATGATGGACGTGACCAGGAGCGGCGAGCTGCGGATCTACCTCGGGATGGCGCCGGGTGTGGGGAAGACCTTCGCCATGCTCGGCGAGGCCCGCCGCAGGCTGGACCGGGGTACCGACGTGGTGGTCGGGATCGTCGAGACGCACAGCCGCTCGAAGACCGCCGAGCTCCTCGACGGGCTGGAGGTGATCCCTCGGCGGGCGGTCGGCGGCCATCCAGGGCTCGACGAGATGGACCTCGACGCGGTGCTCGCCCGCCACCCCGAGGTCGTGCTCGTCGACGAGCTCGCGCACACCAACGCGGCAGGCTCGCGCCACACGAAGCGGTGGCAGGACGTCGAGGACCTGCTCGACGCGGGCATCGAGGTGCTGACCACGGTCAACGTCCAGCATCTCGAGTCGCTGAACGACGTCGTCGAGCGGATCACGGGCGTGCGTCAGCGCGAGACCGTGCCCGACGAGGTCGTGCGCCGGGCCGAGCAGATCGAGCTGGTCGACATCACTCCGGAGGCGTTGCGGCGGCGGCTCGCGCACGGCAACGTCTACAAGGCCGAGAAGGTCGACGCGGCACTGGCGAACTACTTCCAGCCCGGCAACCTGACGGCGCTGCGCGAGCTCGCGCTGCTGTGGGTGGCCGACGAGGTCGACGTGGCGCTGCAGCGCTACCGGACCGCGAAGAACGTCAACGAGACCTGGGAGATCCGCGAGCGCGTCGTCGTCGCGCTGACCGGCGACAGGGAAAGCGAGACGGTGCTGCGCCGCGCCGCGCGGATCGCCAAGCGTTCGAACGCGGCCGACCTGCTTGCTGTGCACGTCCTGCGCGGCGACGGACTGGCGGGCGCCCCGGTGGGCGCCATCCCCCGGCTGCGGCGTCTGGCCGAAGCCGTCGGCGCGAGCTTCCACACCGTCGTCGGGGGCGAGGACGTGCCCGCGGCGCTGCTGGAGTTCGCCCGCGGCGCCAACGCCACCCAGCTCGTGCTGGGCACCTCGCGCCGTTCTCGGCTGGCACGGATCTTCGTCGAGGGCGTCAGCACCCGGGTGGTGCAGGAGTCCGGCACGATCGACGTGCACATGGTGACCCACGACGAGGCGGGGCGCGGGCTGCGGCTGCCCGCGCTGACCACCAGCCTGTCGGTGACGCGCCGCGCTCTGGGCTGGGTGCTCGCGATCGTCCTGCCGCTGTCGGCCACCGGCCTCGGCGTCGTCGGGCGCCCACTGCTGGGTCTCTCGACCGACGTCGTCGCGTACTTCCTCGCCACCGTCATCGTGGCCCTCGTCGGCGGCCTCGGCCCGGCACTGGTCGCGGCGGTGCTGGGCGGAGTCCTGCTGAACTTCTTCCTCACCCCGCCGTTCTATTCGTTCACGATCGCCGACATCGAGAACGTGATCGCGGTCGGGGCGATGATCGTGGTGGCCGTGCTGGTGGCGCTGGTGGTCGACAGGGCGGCCCGGCGCGCCCAACAGGCCGCGCGGGCACGCGCCGAGGGCGCGCTGCTGGCTTCGTTCGCCCGCACCGTGCTGACCAGGACCGACCCGGTGCCGCGGCTGCTGGAGAAGGTGCGCGAGGCGTTCGGCCTGAACTCGGTCGCGTTGCTGGAGCGCGCCGACGGCGACGAGTGGCACTGCGTGAACTCGTCCGGCCCGCTCGGGTGTGCTGCGCCCGAGGACGCCGACGTCGACGTCGCGGTGGAGGAGGACCTGCACCTGGTCGGCAACGGCCGCTCGTTGGACGCGTCGGACCGGAGGCTGCTCGAGGTCGTCGGGGGCCAGGCCCTGCTGGCCCTGCGCAGCCAGCGGGCGGCAGCGGAGGCGGCCAGCTCGCGACGGCGCGCCGAGGTCACCGAGGTCCGCAGCGCCCTGCTCTCGGCCGTCGGGCACGACCTGCGCAGCCCGCTGACGTCGATCAAGGCCGCCGCGACCAGCCTGCGCGACCCGACCCTGCGGCTGCCGCCCGCCGACCGGATCGAGCTGACCGCGACGATCGAGGAGTCCGCCGACCGGCTGACCGCGCTGGTGGACAACCTGCTCGATTCCTCGCGCCTCGCCGCGGGCGCCGTCACCCCGCTGCTGGCTCCCGTCGGCTATGACGAGGTGGCGGTGCGAGCGCTGGTCGGGGTGGAGGGCGCAGGCCGGGTCAAGATCGACATCGACGAGACACTGCCCGAGGTCCTCGCGGACGCGGGCCTGCTGGAGCGGGTCGTGGCCAACGTCGTCGACAACGCTCTGCGCTACGGCGGGGGCGCCCCGATCGTGCTGCGGGCCAGCGCGTACAACGACCGCGTGGAACTGCGGGTCGTCGACGCCGGGCCGGGCGTTCCCGAGCGGGAGCGCGAAGCGCTCTTCGCCCCCTTCCGACGGCTGGGCGCCGACCCCAGCGACCGGGACGGCGCTTCGGGGGTCGGGCTGGGGCTCTCGGTGGCGCGGGGGTTCGCCGAGGTCATGGGCGGCACGCTGACCGCGGAGGACACCCCGGGCGGCGGGCTCACCGTCGTCGTTTCCTTAAACCAAGCCGTGCGCGGATAACGTTGTTCCCGCCACGTTTTCCACGCACGGCCGGAGGCCTGCGGTGACCGCGCACCGGGTGCTGGTCGTCGACGACGACCCCCAGATCCTGCGCGCGCTCCGGATCAACCTCACCGCGCACGGCTACCACGTGCTGCTCGCCCCTGACGGTGCCGCCGCGCTGCGCGCGGCGGCCGACGGCCATCCCGACGTCGTCGTGCTCGACCTCGGACTGCCCGACATGGACGGCACCGACGTCATCGCGGGCCTGCGCGGGTGGACCACGGTGCCGATCATCGTCCTGTCGGCGCGCGTGGGCGGGGCGGAGACCGTCCGAGCGCTGGACGCAGGGGCCGACGATTACGTGACCAAGCCGTTCGGCATGGCCGAGCTGCTCGCCCGCCTGCGCGCCGCGGTGCGGCGGGCCGCGGCGGGCACCGTGGACGGGGAGGCGAATGTCGATGTCGGCGACTTCGCGGTGGATCTGGCCGCCAAGAAGGTCGTCAGGGCGGACGGGAAGGAGGTGCACCTGACGCCGACCGAATGGGGTGTGCTGGAGCTGCTCGTGCGCCACCGCGGCAAGCTCGTCGGCCAGCGTGAGCTGTTGAAGGCCGTGTGGGGTCCCGGCTACGCCACGGAGACCAACTACCTGCGGGTCTACATCGCCCAGCTGCGGCGCAAGCTGGAGCGCGAGCCCGGCCACCCCCGGCACCTGATCACCGAGCCGGGGATGGGCTACCGCTTCGAGTCGTAGCGCGTGCCGACCGGTCGATCTCGGCGGTCGGTGACGTGGCGGAACAACGTCAACCCCATCTTGGCGAGGCGCTAATAGCCGAAGTCCTGCGTCCAGTACATGCCGCGGCTGTCCAGTCCGACCCCCACCGTCGTGTACTCGCAGTCCAGGATGTTGCTGCGGTGTTCGGGGGAGTGCATCCAGGCATACATCACCGCCGCGGCCGAGCGCTGGCCGTAGGCGATGTTCTCCCCGCCGAGCTCCGGGTAGCCCGCCGCGGCAGCCCGCTCGTCCGGGGTGGTGCCGTCGGGGCTGGTGTGCTCGAAGTAGCGCCGATCGACCATGTCGGCGCTGTGCGCCCGCGCCGCCCTGGTGAGCCGCGGGTCCAAGCGCAGCGCGGGGCAGCCCGCGCGCATCCGCTCGGCGTTGGTGCGCGCGACGACGTCCTGCTCCGGTCCTCCCCGTGCCGCCGGGGGCTTGCGGGCCGCCGGGCGCGGACGGGCGGGCGCTGCGGGTATCGGCACCGGCAGCGGAGGCATCGGGAGGGGCGTGAGGGCCGGGAGCGGCAGGAGGACCGTTTGCGCAGTGCTGTCCGGCGGAGCGACCCGGGGCCCGGAGAGCGCTATCGTCGCGCCGATGAGCAGCGCACCGACGGCGAGGCCGGTCAAGAGGGCCACGCCGTGACGCCGGGAAACGGTCACGGTGAGCTACCTTACCGCATGGACGAAACGGCGGTCCGATTGACGGCCTGGGTGCACGGCCGCGTGCAAGGCGTCGGTTTTCGCTGGTGGACCCGGTGCAGGGCGACGGAGCTCGGTCTGGTGGGCGAGGCGCGGAACATGCCGGACCGCCGGGTCGCGGTGGTCGCAGAGGGTAATCGACGAGCGTGCGAGCGACTGCTCGAAGCCCTGCGTGGCGGCGGGACGCCCGGCCGGGTCGACGACGTCGTCGTGCAGTGGGAGGCACCCCGCGGCGGCCTCGAGGGCTTCGTCGAGGCCTGACCGGCGCGGCCGCTTGCCGCTCGATGTCGCCCGCGGCCGGTACGCTCTCGGGACCTCGATCCCCGGAGGCCGTTCGCGGTGTACCTCAAGAGCCTCACGCTGAAGGGCTTCAAGTCCTTCGCCTCGGCGACGACGCTGCGCCTCGAACCGGGCATCACCTGCGTCGTCGGGCCGAACGGCTCGGGCAAGTCCAACGTCGTCGACGCCATCAGCTGGGTGCTGGGCGAGCAGGGCGCGAAAGCGCTGCGCGGCGGCAAGATGGAGGACGTCATCTTCGCGGGCACGTCGGGGCGCGCCCCGCTCGGGCGCGCCGAGGTGACGCTGACGATCGACAACTCCGACGGTGCGCTGCCCATCGAGTACGGCGAGGTGTCGATCACGCGGCGCATGTTCCGCGATGGCGCCGGTGAGTACGAGATCAACGGCAACCACTGCCGTCTCCTCGACATCCAGGAGCTGCTCTCCGACTCCGGCATCGGCAGGGAGATGCACGTCATCGTCGGGCAGGGCCAGCTCGACTCGGTGCTGCAGTCCAAGCCGGAGGACCGCAGGGCCTACATCGAGGAGGCGGCAGGCGTCCTCAAGCACCGCAAGCGCAAAGAGAAGGCGCTGCGCAAGCTCGACGCGATGCAGGCCAACCTCACCCGGCTGACCGATCTCACCGGCGAGCTGCGCCGCCAGCTCAAGCCGCTCGGACGGCAGGCGGAGATCGCGCGGAGGGCGCAGTCCGTGCAGGCCGAGCTGCGCGACGCCCGGCTGCGGCTGGCCGCGGACGACATCGTCACGCTCAGCGGACAGCTCGCGCAGGAGGAGGCCGACGAGGCGAGCGCACGGGCGAGGCGGGCCGAGGTCGAAGTCGGGCTCTCGGTCGCGCGCGTCGAGCAGGAGCGGCTGGAGGCGGCGCTCGCGCAGGACGCGCCGCGCCTGGCCGCCGCACAGGACACCTGGTACCGGCTCTCGGCGTTGGCCGAGCGCCTCGCGGGCACCGTCCGGCTCGCGAAGGAGCGCTCGCGCCACCTGGCCGGGCCGGGGGAGGCGCGCACGCCCGGCCGCGATCCGGACGAGCTCGACGCCGAGGCCGACGCCGTTGCCGAGCAGG